>JAZDKD010000225.1:0-3713 GCA_043803345.1 Pseudomonadota bacterium | reverse complement strand
CTTAGGCGACGACAGATCCTGCTTGAACTCAAGTGTCTTACCTTCCTGACGGGTTAGCAGCGCTTCAATCTTCATGCCCCTCCTCCAAGTTCACAGTTCTATTTCAATCCAGGGCAACCAATAGTTTTTTCTCTCAGACTCAGTCTAACTGGAACAGAAACATTATAGAATATTTATAGTCATTCTTTGGTATTATCTGGTTTAGCGTCAATTATTTCGTCAAACATTTCCTGCAAGCGTTTTTTTCTTCTTTATCACTGTGTAACCCCGGCAAAACGATGAACTCAACTGCGGAATTTATACTTCAGCGCATTACAGAAGCGGCGTCAAGGAAAATCCTGGAACATGTCAGGATTGCAGGAAGGCCCGTTTTTATTTCGTTGCACAAATTTAACGACTCTGCGAACATTCTCATCGCAGGAGATTAACATATCATGATAGCCTCAATCATACCGAAAACCCATTAATCCGGAACGCCTCGGCTTCGTCGCTGGCCAATCTCTGAAAGTTGAGAAATTTCATGTTTAAGATATTGTTCAGACTTGTTTTCATTGCTTTGACATTTTTGAATTCTAGCTCCTTTGTCCATTCTGAAAATGCCGAGGGCTGTAAAACCTACAAAGGAGCATGGTTCCAGATCGAATATCCTGAAGATTTCACAGTCAAACCATCCTTAAAAAGTAGTTCCGCCAAAGGTTATGACAGCGCTTTTTTCGTCTCCCCTGACGAATCTGTTGAATTTTATGCCTTTTCGCCTCAATGGAATGGTGAACCATCCGACATACAGGTCATTACCAAAACTGAACAAGTAGTTTCAGAAAAGACGGACAACGTTCCTGACACGTCTCAAAAGCTAGGAACAAAGTCAGTTCGCCGATATACAATTGCGGCAAAGGACAAGAGCTACTTCAGATCCTACGTTGACACTGAGAATAAACAGTTGAACTACCGCTTTGTGATTGGATTGAAATATCGCGACATGGATGTATACAGAGAGTTTCACGACAGATATCAGATTTTTGTGAGATCTTTGAAACAGTTTTCGGATTAGAATTCATTGCGGGATTTGTCTCAAGTAATGGTTAAAGTCGCTGGAAAATCAGACATCTGGAGGCCGTGAAATTTGAAAGATTCAGAAATAAGCTTGGCGGCAGAACTGAAAAAACCTGGTTCTGAGAAGAATAGCCTTGATAACAAAATAATCGATTTACTGACAGATTGCCATGGTCCTAAAACCTGTCGTTTGTTGTCAGCGTTGTCAACTCCGCCAGAAAATGAGGATCAAAATATCGGTAAAAGTGCGCATTAATAGCTTGGAAATAGCTGTTTCTCCAACTGGCGGTTGTAATTGTTGTTGATGTCTCAAAAGATGAACACCGGCAAGAGGTCAGCCTTGTGTACGCATTCCAGTATGGACTGGCTTGGGAAAATACCTCTCAGTTGTGAATTCCTGATTTTTATTGGCTTCGTTGAATCCGATTACAGGTGTTGTGAAACAAAAACCCGAACAGGCTTCTAGCCATCCTCGGGAAAAGCTTCGTAATAGTCTTCACGAAGTTCATCGTAATAGCCCCATCCAATGTCTTTGGCAGACTCCATGATTATCCTGAGGCGTGCCTTGAAATTTCCACGTTGTTCCTGGGGAAGGGTCAGTATAGCGTAAATGGCCTCCCTGTACATGAGGTTAACTGCGTCGTAAAACTCTTCGTACATGTCACCATAATCCAGGGTGTAACGATTGCCGCATTCCACAAAAAATGTTTTGAGCTTAGCCTCACCCGTCAAATCTCCGGCTGCCTTGTAGTAACGTCTGATCGCCTCTTTGGCTCTTGCAATCTGGATAGGCTTGTCGCCTAGAACATCCGGACACAGAGCATCCTCGATGGATTTCTTGAACGGGGCCAACGGATCATCCAGTACATCAAAGCGAACGTTAAGAAACTCCTTATTTTCTTTTGACAAGCGATAAAGTTCCCCAACAATTTGAACGAGCTGTTGCTCACTCAAATTGACAATCTTGCTCTTTACGTCGGACCATGTTGGCTGTTTTTGTTTGGTTCCCAAAGAGAAACCTCCTTCTTCTAGTTCAGAGAGGCATCTAACGTACTCATTTATTTGCATACATTGACGCCTCTTCCGGACTAATGAATCAAGCGCTGCAATTCGGTCGATTGTATTGCTTATAGTTAGGCTTACAAAAAACCCCTGATTTTAAATTGCCGTGATAGATTAATTTTGACTCAGACTTGTGTGGCGCTTTCACGTTCGAAGAAGCCTTTTGTCTCCTGAATTCCCATGTCGTAATCGGACCCGGATGCGACCAAAGCCCTTTCTTGGCCGACCGGGTTAAATCCGACAGATTCCTAGATCATTTCAACCGTACCTCGAGAACCCGAAATTCGCCGATAAAGCGTACTAAGGCTTATGCCTAAATGACGAGCCGCCAAACGTTTACCTTCGGTAGTTTTTCCGAAAGTTTCAAGTGCTTGACAAATTTGCTCCCTCTCCACTTCAACTAGAGTTCTTGTGGGCTGTCCGTCAGGTTTCATTGCTAATTCTTGACGTTTACATGGCTGGATGTTGGGAGGTAGATCGTGGAGTGTCACCTCTCGGCCTCGGACAAAATTCAGGACGTATTCGATAACATTTTTTAATTCCCTAACATTTCCAGGCCACTCATAACTGTTCAAGAAATTCCAGACCTTGGTCGAAAAATTTAGGGAATGACACTGAAATAGGCTATGATTCATTTTTTCTACAAAATAATCGACCAGCAGGGGGATATCCTCAACCCGTTGCCTGAGCGATGGTACGCTCAACGGAATAACCGCCAAACGGTAATACAGATCCGGAAGAAAACGATTCTCTCGCACCGCTTTTTCGAGGTCTATATTGGTCGCAGCCATGACTCGAACGTCAACGGTTTCCCCACGGATATCACCTAGGCGCTGCAACATGCCGTCCTCCAAAACTCTTAATATTTTGGCTTGACTGACTAAAGAAAGCCGCCCCACTTCGTCCAGCAAAATAGTTCCACCATGGGCCTGGCGGAGGATCCCTGCTTTGCCTTTCTTGTCAGCGCCAGTGAAGGCGCCGGGGGCATAGCCGAAAAGTTCACTTTCGAACAATGAATCAGGGATAGCGGCGCAATTCAGAGCGACAAACGGTTTGGCCCCACGTGGGCTCATCTGATGGACATATCTAGCTAACATTTCCTTGCCAGTACCCGTTTCGCCGGTCACAAGGATGGTAGAGTCGCTCTGTGCCAACAACGACGCCCTTTCCTTGAGCTTCACCATGGCTTCTGATTTTCCAATAATTTGCGATGGGGAATGGAAATTAAGAGGACATTTTGTCGAGGTTCGAGGGGTCTTTTCTCGCGGGGTTAAAAGAATCAAGTGACCGATCAAATCGCAACCGTCTGAAATAGGATAATTCCCTCTTAATCTTATGTCGCTGGGTAGTTTAATAAACGAACTGACGCTGCCGACGGCATTTCGATCAATCGGCCTACCTATGTTCGCCGAAAAAATCTCAGCAAAGGGCCGCCCGTCCAAAAGTTGTTTCGCAGCGCTGTTTCTGTTAATGAGGTTATAGTCAGGCGAGGTCAATATCAGGCTTTCATCGAAAAAGTTAAGAAAAGCCTTGGTCTGAGGATGGCTCAAAAAACGTTCACCGTCGATTCCTTCAGCTTTCCAAAGTGATGTAAACGC
>JAZDKD010000224.1:0-4565 GCA_043803345.1 Pseudomonadota bacterium | reverse complement strand
GATGGATGGAAGAATGGGGCTATCCTTCCCGTATTACGGCCACACTTGAGGATGGCGTGATGACCTTCTCGGGCAAACTTTTCGGCAAGACTCTCGAAATCGACGCCATGAGAAAGGTCATACGCGAAGGAGCGATACTCGAAAGACCTTCAGACGGGGTACAGGTCAAGGTCAATGAAATCATTGGGCTGACCGCTACTGTGTCCGCTTATGGCGGTTCTGTAATCAGCGATGACGAATATGCAAACTCATGGGACATAATCGCCGAAGTCTGGTCGGATTATCGTGACGCTGACGACCCCAGATCCCTGGACAGGGTGTTCCGGGAAGTCGGAACTCAGATACACGCTGAAACATTTGAGATTCCCAAAACCAGAAAGAACACAAAATACGAGATAGTGGGCGATGAAGTCGAACACCAGATCAGTTCTCTCCTGGACAAGCTAAGACGTCAACTGGCTTACGCAGTGTTGAGATCCCGCCCATTCCATGACGGTTCCGGTTTTGTGTATGGCAACAGGACAGAGGAATCGACGATGTGCGGTCTGTGTTCATGGCCTTTGATTACACAATCGGAGATCGCTAACCCAAAAGTATATGTCAACAAGTCAGCCCAGGCTCTAACCAAGGAGGATCTGGACAACCTTGCGTTGAGCCTGTGGCTGGATGAACAGGCCGACCTTAACAAGGGTCAGTGGTGGATTGTGTGCCATCCTCTGATCAGCCGTTTCATCCATGATTTTGATATCAGCTACAGGCGGACGGATAGGACCGACACAGGGGTCGGGTTTCTTGTAGACCACTTTGATTCAAAAATTGGAAAGAGTTTTCCCATACTCTCGGATAGGTACATGAGGCCCGACACCCTGATAATGGTCAATTTCGACGCGGCCACATATGGTTATTACGCTAATGACCGAATGGACAGAAAGGAAGTTTCGACTCAGGGCAGGTATCAACGCTGGCTAATATCATTCCAGACCTACGGAGTGGTTGTTCGCAATCCCAGAGCCAATATCGGGATGATCTACGGACTCGCTGCCTAGATTGGTGATCAAGATGTAGGAGTTCAATTTGGAAGAGAGAATCTTTGGCCAAAATTTTCAGGGTTGACTTGTAAGAAGAAGCTTTGTAACTCAAACGGTGTGGAGGGCGTAGCTCAGTTGGATAGAGTACAGGGTTGTGGCCCCTGGGGTCATGGGTTCAAATCCCATCGCTCTCCCCACTCCTTTTAAAGTTTTTCTGCGCCCGTAGCTCAGCTGGATAGAGCGCCGGACTTCGAATCCGTAGGTCGCAGGTTCGAGTCCTGCCGGGCGTGCCAATGAAATCAGTGGGTTACAGTTTTCGTTTAATCTTAGTAGCTACGAGGGATAACTCAGGGATAACCACCATCGGCCTTTACCTGAGTCTTTAGTCTTCTTTTTCAATATCATTATGCAATGGCGTTTCTGTGACCCGGCGGGGATGTAGACTCATGTTCGCTAACCGTGGCGCTCTCTCGCCGAGGCGTAGTATTACGTTCTGTCCGTCCTGTGTCTGTAACAAGACATTATTCTTAGCAAATCGCCTCACCGCTAGCCGTCCTGTCTGGCTATAAATGGGTTTCGCTACTCCCCAAACCAAATAATCAAAATTTGTGTCTCGCCTCTGAATCCATGGCTGAAGCCAAAGAGGCTCTCGATGCCTATTTCGAGTATTACAATTGTGAGCGACGGCATCAGAGCCTTGACAGAAGAACCCCTTATGAAGTTTATTGGGGTACCCTACCCAAACAGTGGGTAGCAGCATGAACAAGCAGCTTGCACTAAAAAGTCACGCTCAACTGTACCAAACCATTAGACCATTTCTATCATCAATCTTATTCACTGGAACTGTCTTAAGCAGCACAACATTGTGGCCCCGTTTATCCTGGTGGGATAAGTAAACTGAGTTCTAATGTCCGTCAGGAGGCTGGCATGTCGAAAACAACCACAATCATTTCGGCAATGGTGTTTGTCCTTTGCCTTCTTTCATCACCATTGATGGGCCAATCGAATGAGGATGCGGTGCGGCTCCATAAGGAAGCATTGGCCCTGCAGGAAAAAGCCCGTTCCAACGAAGATCTGAAGAAAGCCGTACAGAAATTCGAAGAAGCCTTGGGCATATACCAGAAGGTTGGCGACTGGAAGAACCCTGGCCTCGTTTACAATACCCTCGGGCTTATCTATGCAGGTTGGGGCCAATACGCCAAGGCGGTCGAGTATTACGAAAAGTCCCTGCAGATTAAGAGAAAGGTCGGGGACGTTAAGGGCGAGCGGCAAACCCTTACGAACCTGGGGATCGTGTATGCCCTCTGGGGCCAATACGCCAAGGCGGTCGAATACTTCGAGAAATCTCTGAGGATAGCAAGGAAGATCGGGGACGTGGCGGGCGAGGCGCATTCCCTGAATAACCTGGGGAACGTGTATAAGGACACGGGCCAATATCCCAAGGCGATGGAGTATTACGAAAAGTCCCTGCAGATTAAGATGAAGATCGGGGATGTGAAGGGCGAGGCGTATTCCCTGGGTAACCTGGGGAACGTGTATTACGGCTGGGGCCAATACGCCAAGGCGGTCGAATACTTCGAGAAATCTCTGAGGATAGCAAGGAAGATCGGGGACGTGAACAGCGAAGGAAATGCCCTGAACAACCTAGGGATCGTGTATAAGGAATGGGGCCAATACGCCAAGGCGGTCGAGTATTACGAAAAGTCCCTGCAGATTGAGCGGAAGATCGGGGACGTGGCGGGCGAAGGGGCTATCCTGGGCAACCTGGGGAACGTGTATAGGGATTGGGGCCAATGCGCCAAGGCAGTCGAGTATTACGAAAAGTCCCTGGGGATTAAGAGGAAGATCGGGGACGTGGCGGGCGAAGGACTGACTCTCACTAACCTGGGAGAGGTCTATCGCCACCTGGGCGAACACGACAA
The DNA here is from genome assembly GCA_043803345.1 of Pseudomonadota bacterium. Classification (GTDB taxonomy): domain Bacteria; phylum Desulfobacterota; class Desulfomonilia; order Desulfomonilales; family Desulfomonilaceae; genus CAJBEZ01. The sequence continues at coordinate 1,615 of JAZDKD010000224.1, read as the reverse complement.
GGCGTTAGCGAGCTTTCAGAAGGGGCTGGAAATCTATGTAAAGATCGGCGTTCCAGTAGGCCGGCCCAACGATTTGATTGGCAATCTCTACCTCGATAAGGGGGATTTGGCAAAAGCCGAACCGTTCATAAAGCAGGCAAATTTCAACTCATCCCTCGGTAGACTGTCCTTGGCTAAATCCGATTACCCCTCAGCCAAGAACTCCTATGAGAAACTTCTGAAATCCGCCGAGCAAAACAGAAACGCGGACAACCTTTTCACGGCCTACGCAGGTCTGGGCATGTCCTATGAAGGCATGGGCGATAATCCCCAGGCGGCGGAATATTACCGAAAAGCTGTTGCCCACACTGAAGACCTCCGATCGAGCCTCAACCCTGCTGAGCGTGAAACTTTCTTCGATGTGAGAATAGGTGGATTTTACAGAACAGCGCCTTACGAAGGGCTTGCCCGTGTACTTGCTAAGATGAACCGGCCCGTGGAGGCATTCAAAGAGTCCGAATACACTAGAGCCAGAATCTTTGCTGAATCCATATCCAAAAGGAGTGAATACTCCGGTCTGGATGTTCCGAAGGATATTCGTGATAAGGACTCTCAACTCACCGATGAGCTTGCGGCCATAACGAACAGTCTCCAGAAGGCTTATGAGAAGCAAAACAAAGAACAGATCGCCGTCCTTGAGCCTCAGGTGAAGGAAGCCAAACAGAAACTGTCTGCCCATGTGGATATGCTCCGAAAGCAGTATCCTCTTTTTGCCGCAACAAGGTATCCTCAACCAATGGACTTGAAGGAAACTGCGTTGCAAGACAATGAATGGGTATTGGCTTATCATGTTACCGACCCGGGAGTAATCATCTACTTGACTAAAGGTAAGAGTCTCATCAAAGGTCTGTTTAAACCTATTCCAAGGAAAGATGTAGATGAACTTGTACGACAGTTCCGCTCGCCGATGGAACTGGGACCCAAGGATTCGTTCACAGAGAAACTCGGTAAATTTGATTTCGGCTCCGGCAAGAAACTCACTGATATCCTTCTCTCCGATATTCTCCCCGACATTCCCAAGAACACTCCGCTTATCATCATCCCTGATGGTTCACTCGGAGTAGTGCCCTTTGAGATGCTCGTCCTCAACGACGCAGGGAAGATCATAACAGATGACAAAAAACCTCAGACTTCAGGCGCGGAGTTTTTCGGTGATCGGAATCCGATTTCCTATTACCAGTCAATCACAGCTTTGACCTTGGCGCGTACATTAGGGAAACAAAAGAAGACTCAGGACAAGCTCCTCGTAATAGCCGATCCGGTGTTCGAGATGAAGGATGCGCGAACACAGGTAAAGGAGTCTTCAACGAAACTAACCGGGTCTGAAGCGAGGATGTACAAAGGCCTCATGGCAGCGATAGAGGAAGGCAAGGTGGGTGGGCTCAGATTTGGGCAACTGCCGTTGACAGGGAACCTTGCTGAAAATTTAAATACGGCGTTCAAGGGTTCTTGCACCTTGTACACAGGATTGAAGGCGAACAAGGGAGCCTTTGTGAAAGACATTGCGCCCAATCTAAGTGACTACAGCAATGTAGTCTTCGCCACCCACGGGTACTTCGGCAAGGGTTTGCCTGGT
>JAZDKD010000223.1:0-4785 GCA_043803345.1 Pseudomonadota bacterium | reverse complement strand
CGAGCGCCCTGAAATTTTTTGAGAATTGTTTGGAGAACCAGTAAAGGGCCTGATGCCCGTTGGGATATCTGTAGGCGCAATAGCCGTGCCCACAACTTTCAAAGACATTAACCTCAACCGGAAGGCCCGAATCCTTCATGTCCTGAACCATCTCATAAAGCCTACCCCTATTACTATAGGAGTTACAACCATCTTTGACGTTGGTGTTGATGTTATAGGCTATGCCGCCGGCCTTTTTAATTCTTGAAACGTTGCTTCTCCAGACGTCCGGTGTCATGGGATAGCTGCCCAAATCGGTTTGCTGGCCTCCTGCGTAGGCAAATATATCGGGACGCCGGGCGGAGATCATGATTGCCTGGGCTGCCCCGGCGCACGCTCCGTCAATACCTCGAAATCTACGATCCGGAACGGTCCTGTAATTCGCGTCGATAAACGGAATCACCTCATCGAGAAGGTATTTTTCATAGTTTCCTGTGGCCCCGCCACCGGGATTCCAGACCGAAACAACTATGAGATCCTCATATGGATTTTCCCTGAGCCACTGATTGAACGTCTGGAGTTCACGGTCGTTAATATTATCCTGAAAACTGGCCTTCGTCAGATCGCCGGATTTAAGATTATCCATTGTCAAGGGTGTCTTGCACCAGACAGACCAGTAAGTCGCTCCACCCAACTCAGGCCCGTTATCCCATCCTGACTTCCCACCAAGAAGGTAAACAACCCCATATCGCCTGTTTATATCTGTTTCATAATTCTCCGGAAGGATTACATGAACGGGGAAGGGGCCGGGCACATCGTGACCACCCTTTGCCTTCGCGCTTTTGATCACATCTGAATGGACACGAATGGTTTCGATATAATGTTTGGTTCTTAGGAATTTTGTCCTGGCCTCGATTTCGGACCACGGTTCTTCTTTAGGGGCCGCATATGCGCATACGGTAACACAGACCAAGAAACCGGTCAGAAACACTGTCATCAAATTTATCTTGTCAGCCATATTTAGCTCCAAAATGTTGTCTCAAAATTACAATCTAACGTACATTAATCATGTAAACATAAACAGGGAAACCCTGTTGATCTACAGTGTCGCTCGATTCCGGGTCCATAAGAATCACACTGCTCTTGACATTGACGCCCCTGATGGCGCAGCGAACATAGAGGGCGTGATTTCCAGGTTTGCCTGCCTGAACCTGAACCTGCATTTCATATATTTTGTTTTCGCCCCAGAGTTCGATCCACTGTTCGGCCATGGGGACCTTAGTTCGAATCTTGTCCGTAGTGACGGAAAGAACCGTGCTGCTGGCGGGGTAAACCCTACCCGGCTTGGCCGACACAATTCTTAGACCCGCCGGATCGGGCGATGATACTGTAATTCCTCCGTAGTCAGACTCAGCGCCTTTGTTTTGAGCCTGAACGCTTATCGTGAATGTTTTGCCGGCCTGCGCCTCCTTGGGGACCTTGACGTTAAGTATCTTTGGCGCAGCCTCCCTGGGTTTGGCTATCTCAAAAACATTTGCCAGCCACGGCTTTCCGTCGATAGTAACTTCTTCCACATATTGGCCAATGGCAGCGTTACCCGAAACGGACTTTCCGAAATCACGAGGAAAAATCACCTTAAAATCATTGGTGGAGGCGGGAATTTTTCCATCATACTGAAGTTCTCCGGTCGGCGTTCTTAACAGTATGTTGATTTCCCGCTGCGAGTCAGCCCTGTTCTGAAAGACAAAAACCACAGAGGTCCTGGATGGGTCTCCAAATTTGGGTATGTGAGTCACTATGTCAGGGGCTCTGTTGTATACTTTGCCGGCCTGATGGTAAATCTCAAGCTCTGGAATCTTCACAACCGGCGCTTCAGGCGTCTGAGGGCCCGGGGTTGAATCGGAGGAAGGCGTCTTGGAATATTGGCTGGATTCTATCATTTGTGGAGGTTGTTGCACGGCCACATTTGATTGGCTATTTACGGGAGTTGTCGAGGACCCCGTTTGTTGAGGCGCTGGTTTGTCTTTCCGGAAGGAATCCTTGTCATTCTCGACATTTGTCGCGCCCTGCGGCTCCTGCGCAGTGGCGTTCAAATCAGGAAGTTTCGCTTCGATGAAGAGTATGTCTTTCGTGTCGCCGCGCGCTCCCCTGAACTGGCTCATAAACCTGGAAAGTCCCTGGGGAGAGTTAATGTTCATTTTGTGCGTGCTGCTTCTTTGTGTTGCGTGGTACAGCCAGACATTGCCCGTCCCATCAGGTATCGCAATTACGACGTGATAATGAATGAGTTTGTACCCAAGTTCATTCGAGGGTTTGCTTATGTCTCCAAAATAGGCGTAGCCCGGTTTCATCTGCCTTATCACACGAGACCACGCCTGCCTGTCGTCAATCCCGAAACCCCGGAGGTTTATCCCGTCAGCTTTGTTAAGATCAATTGCCTGGTTGTCGGGCATGACGGCTCGCCGCTCAACTCCATCCGTAAGGTTGAGGATGAGATCAAATCCAAAATCCCAATCCTTACCGAGGGAGGAACCGGCCCCGCTGTTCCCCTGGCGGTCTCTCCTGGCTTCATCGATGGTCCAGTTCCTGTCAAAAAGAAACCTCGACACGGAAAGAACAAGTCCGCTGCAATTAAGACCAGGCGTGTCAAAAAACCTGTCCGGCCGATCGAATGAGGTAAAACGTCCCTGATCATCAAGTGTCCCATCATCTCGATAGGGAATGCCGACATGTGTATCGGCGATTTCGACCGGATCCGTCTTTTCTGAGATCCCCTTTTTCCACAGGTAATCAGGCGCGTACAATTTGGCTGGAATACAGGTGGAAGGTAGAAGAGTGAGAAGCGCTAGTGCCGTTAATATAATAAAATTGGTATTTCGGTATGTTACCACCGGACCTCCGGTATTAACTTTATTTAAATATTGTAGCAATTCAATGAAACTGAAGCAACAATGCCTGCCGGAATCTATCTGACCGAAAAGGTTAGACGGCGGGCGAGTTTGCCCTCAAGATACAGTTCAACTTTCCAAAGGCCGGGCTTGTGATTGAAAAGCTGAGATGTGGGCATCGAGTGAACTCTAGTCGTTCCTTTATTGTCGCGGTTTATTCCCTTTTTGGTCTCTGATTTGGTGTCGTAAGTCTGGCGGATTTTTCTGAATTCCTGGTCCGCAGGGTCAAACCAGACAGTTTCAGCAGTGTACTGATTTGTCTCATTTCGTGGAACAAAGAAAAGGTTTACAGATTCATGCACATTGTGATCGAAACTATCTTTTGCGGTGTAAGCCGAACCCGGTGAAAGAAAGACATCCTTGAGCAAGTAATACTGTTCGTCCGAAGATGTTGTTTCGATACCTTTCCACTTTCCGGGGTTGATCATCCCACATCCCGCAATGCAGCAAAGAATCGCGCAGACAGCGACGACCAAAGCGAGTCTATAGAGAGGATTTCTTTTGCTTGATAAATTAATCAATTTTGAAATGGATGCCTTTTCCATCGGCCCTCATCATAAAAATTAATTTGTTTTTAGAGGCTGGCTTCCTTAACCATAGCGACTTCATCGCATTCAGGAAACTTAGGGCATTTGACACAGTCAGCCCATATTTTGTGAGGCAGCAGATTTTTATCCATAAGCGTAAAACCCAGCGTGGAAAAAAAACTTACTCTATAAGTTAACACAAAAACCTTCTTTATATGCATTTCAAGAGACTCTTTAACGAGTGATTCCACCAGTTTTCGGCCAATTCCCCGCCTTTGGAGATCGCTCTGGACTGCGACCGATCTAACCTCGGCCAAGTCTTCCCATACGACTCTAAGAGCCCCACATCCGACTATTTCGCCTGTCTGACTGTCTGTTGCCACTGAGAAATCCCTGATCTGAGAATACAGGTCCGCAATGGCCCTGGCCAACAAATGACCACCCTTGGCCTGTTCCGATATGAGGGTATGAATCTTTTTTACGTCTCTGAGGGATGCTTTTCTTATCAACTTATGATCCCATATCTGTTTTTTTTACCAGGCTTCTCATGTGATCCCGTATTGGTTCCGCATTGTCGGAAGCTCCCAACATCCTTGTCAATTCCGCTATTCGTTCTTCCGCTCCAATTGATCGGGCTTCAAGGGAAGTCCTTCCTCCTTTGACAAATTTCCTGACTGCAAGGTGATGGTCCGCTCTTGCCGCAATCTGATGGAGGTGGGTAATGCAGATGGTTTGTTGACGTTTTGCCACCCTTGCCAAGCGGTCAGCGACGGCTACCGCTGTATGCCCCCCGATGCCCGCGTCAACCTCATCAAACACAAGTGTCGAGGTTTGTCCTGTTGAATCAATTTCCAGGGCCTTTAACGCCAGCATGACTCTTGACAGTTCACCACCGGAGGCAATTTTTGCCAGAGGCCTTGCGGCTTCGCCGGGATTAGACATCAGGTAAAATTCAACTTCCTCAAGCCCTTTAGGGCCGGATTTCTCGGGAGGGATCTCCTTGAAGTGGACCGAAAATTGGGCGTCTTTCATGGCAAGGTCGGAAAGCTCCTGTTTCATGGCCGATTCCAGACTGCGTGAAGCCTTCCGCCTATCTTGAGATAAATTTCTTGCTTGGACAAGAAAGTCCTGTTGGGCCTGCTCGGCGCGTTTTTCGCTATCTTTGAGAATTTTGTGGGCTTCCATGAGAGTGTTGGCCTGCCCTGACAGAGTGTCAAGTTTTTCGAGGAGACGGTCAATATCTCCACCATATTTTTTTTTGAGCTTCTTTAAAAGAGCGACTCGTTCTTCTATCTGCTCGAGTCGCATAGGGTCATCATTGGTATTTTCTG
>JAZDKD010000222.1:0-2406 GCA_043803345.1 Pseudomonadota bacterium | reverse complement strand
TAAAGACAGAAGGCGTTTTTCGCCGGATGGAGAGTCGGATCCGGGAGACGATCACAAGAAACCCGAGCAAACTGAAAAAGAAGCGGAACCCTCGAAACGGGAAGCTAGAACGAAGGAACCCAAAGAAAAAAGACCTCCAATGAATTTTTCGGCTCTAATTGCAAGCCTGGCTCAAACATGCCTGTTTCAGTTAGGGCTGTTGCGAACGCCTGATATGACCGAGCCAATGAAGGCGGACCTAGAAGGAGCTCGTCAGACCATTGATTTGATAGCTATCCTTGAGGAAAAAACCAAAGGAAACCTGACAGAAGAGGAAAAAAAGCTTGTTGACGAGACCCTGTTTCAATTGCGAATGACCTTCGTTGAAGTCTCTAAATAGCTGATCAAGAATTTACAGAGAATTTATAGGAGAAATGATATGTCTCGAGTTTGTGAAGTTTGCGGTAAGGGGCCGCTGAGAGGATATAATGTTAGCCACGCTCACAACCGCACCAAAAAAATATCTTTGCCGAACTTGCAGAAACTTAGAATCATTGAACCGTCCGGAAGAGTTAGGAGAGCCAAGGTTTGCACGAGGTGTATTCGCGCGAACATGATTTCCAAAGCTCCCTGAAATAACTTAAGGTGTATCAAGACTCTGTATGGAACAAAGGACTGATCAAACAGTCCCCAACCTGTCAACCTGTTGGACACCCTTAACCTTTTTTAGAGCATTGATGATCCGGGTCAGGTGTTCAACATTCTTGACTCCGATCATGAACACACTTCGAGCGTTAGTTTTGTTCACTGAATTCACGCTAGCCTGAATAATGTTGGAATCGTTTGAAGTGAAAACACCACTAATGGCGGCGAGCATGCCTGGCTTGTTTTCGGATAGTAAAGCGATCCTAACAGTTCGCTCAAGCGATTGTTCGTCGTCCCAACTTGCTTCGACAATTCTCTTTGGGTCAGCTTCGGGAAGATTGGCGCAATCTGATTTGTGAATAGTAACTCCTCTACCGCGAGTGATGAACCCCTCAATTGGATCGCCCGGAAGAGGATTGCAACACTTGGCGAAATTTACCAGCATTTCTGAAAGCCCCTGCACTTTTACGCCACTTTTCCCTCTGAAAGCCTTCGGTGTTTTAAGCTTCTCTTCAAAATTTAGGCTCTTGTGCTCCTCCCTCTCGCTTATTGGAACCAGCCTCGTGACAATTGCCTTGGGGGATTGTCGTCCATGACCAATTGTCACATATAGCTCGGCCTCTGTCTTGAAATTAAATTCCTGAGCGATTTTGAGAATTTCACCGTCTTTTTCAACCCGATTGAGATCAATTTTCCACCGACGAAGTTCCCGTTCTACCGATTCTCGTCCCAGTTCCAGGGCCTTTTCCCGCTCCTGGGCCATGAGGTAATGACGAATTTTTGTCCTGGCCCTTCCTGTTTTTACGTGTTTGAGCCAGTCCTTGCTGGGCTTTTGGTGGGCTGAAGTGATAATTTCCACCGTATCCCCGGTAGAAAGCTCGTATTTAAGCGAGACCATTTTTCCATTTACGCGGGCTCCGATACAGCTGGCTCCGACCTCTGTGTGAATAGAATAGGCAAAATCGAGCGGGGTTGATCCTCGTGGGAACTCCTTAACTTCTCCCTTTGGGGTAAACACATAGACTTCATCCGGGTATAGATCTACTCTAACATTTTCCAGAAATTCTCTCGGGTCATCCAAGTCCTGTTGCCATTCCATCATTTGACGGAGCCAGTTGACAACTCTGGCGTCTTCGGGAGAGACTGCTCTGCCTTCTTTATATGACCAGTGAGCGGCGATCCCTTCCTCAGCTATAAGATCCATTTCCAGTGTTCGTATCTGTATCTCAATCCTGTGCCCCTCGGGGCCAATGACAGTCGTGTGCAGCGATTGATAGCCGTTGCTTTTGGGCATAGCCAAGTAGTCTTTGAAACGACCGGGAACCGGCCTCCATAGGGCGTGTATCAGACCCAGGACTGTGTAGCATTCGCTTACCGAATTAAGCACTATGCGAAATGCGGTGAGGTCATGAAGCTGATCGAATTCCAGTCTTTGAGTCAGCATCTTTCGGTGGATACTGCAAATGTCTTTATTTCTCCCCTTTAAATCGGCCCTAATTTTTTCTTTCTCAAGCCTTTCTCCAATTATGCCTAGTACCTTGTTTACGTATTCCTCCCTCTCCTCCACCGTTTCTGCAATACGCTTCTGGATGTACTCATATCTGTCCGGTTCGAGATATTTGAAAGCCATCTCCTCAAGAGTTGTCCTCATCCAGTAAATACCAAGGCGAGCCGCAAGAGGGGCATAAATTTCCATGGTCTCCCGAGATATTCGAACCTGAGCTTCATGAGGCATATGTGAGAGCGTCCTCATGTTGTGAAGACGGTCTGAAAGTTTAATAA
>JAZDKD010000221.1:0-6293 GCA_043803345.1 Pseudomonadota bacterium | reverse complement strand
TCGAACCGCCAAATACAAAAACGTTGAAAGCGTCTTTATCGATGGGCCATTTTTCATTACCATCGATAGATCTAAATCCGCGAGGGTCCGCATTCATAAACGTCCCCTTCAATGGACGCTCTTTGAACTGGACATAAGGCTCTTAAACTTGGGTAATTGAGAGATTCTCTCGGATCACCTTGGAGATTTCAGGTTGGCTCAACCCTGGATATACTTTCATAAGTTCAGGGTTGTCCGGCTTGAAGATGTAAGAAGCTTCCGGGTCCGTATTCTTCTTTCTAAGATATTCCTTGAGATCAGACAGTCCGGAAAACCCGAGGTTGATTAATAAAAAGAGGACAAATACATTGAAAAATATAACTGAGACAGCTATGTAAGCTTTTTTGGCCATCTTCCCGGTCATTTCGATTAATTTAGTGTTTAAAGACGAGAAAAGTTTCTTAATACTTTCAGTCCATTTCCCTGGCTCTTCTCAGGGTGGAATTGAAGGGCAAAAATTTGGCCCCGAGCGATCGCGCTAGTGAAAGTCAAACCATAATCGGTTTCTGTAGCGATGTCCGACTCTAAATCGGGTTCCACAAAATAGGAATGAACAAAATAAAAGAATGAACCATCGGCTATACCTTCAAATATCGGAACCTCCTTCTTGAATATAACCTGATTCCATCCCATGTGCGGGATTTTTAGTCCCATGTCTCTACTGAACGCCTTCACCCTCCCCGGTATAACCTTCAAGCCTTCGTTCAAGCCAAATTCCTCTGATTCCTCAAAAAGCAACTGAAGGCCCAGGCATATGCCTAAAAAAGGTTTTCCGGATCCCAGGAAATCGATAATCGGCCCCACCAAATCAAATCCGGCCAGGTTCTTCATACATTCCGGAAATGCGCCAACACCCGGTAATACCAACTTATCGGCTGATTTTATATCCTTTATGTCGCGCGACACCAGCGCATCCGATCCAACACGTTCAAAACCCTTTTGAACACTCCGCAAATTGCCCATTCCGTAATCGACGATAACTATCATATTCGCCTCATGAAAATGTCGCTTACTCCAGGTATCCCTTTGTTGAAGGAATGTCGTCAACACGAGGATCCAGTTCCAACGCCTGTCTCAATGCCCGAGCAAATCCTTTGAAAAGAGCTTCAGCCGCATGGTGAGGATTGGTTCCCGCTATGAGGGTCGCGTGACATGTCATGCCACCCCGATCACATAACGCCAGAAAGAACACCCGCACCAAATCCAGACTAAAATCGCCGGCTGATCGATCTTCGAGATGGTTTACCATGGTCAGAAAAGACCGACCGGAAACGTCGAGAGAAACATTGACTAGAGTTTCATCCATGGGAAGCGATGAAAAACCGTACCTCCTCACTCCGCGCTTATCCCCCATAGCCTCTCGAAAGGCCGACCCCATACACAATCCGACATCTTCCACCGTATGGTGAAAATCCACGTGAATGTCCCCAACCGCTGTTAGTTCAACATCAAAAAGACCGTGCCGGGAGAACAGGTTGAGCATGTGATCGAAAAAGCCTATGCCGGTCTTGATCGAGGATCGTCCCTGACCGTCCACATTTAATTTAAGATTGATGTCTGTTTCTAATGTTTTTCTGGAAATTTCCGAAGTTCTCATGGGTGGGACCTCTCAAACCATTTCATCTTTAGCCCTTTTTATATCGGCGCCGAGACTGGATAATTTCTCTTCAATTCTCTCATAGCCACGATCAAGGTGATAAACCCTGTGGACCTCCGTGACGCCATTGGCCGCAAGCGCGGCCAGTATCAGCGAAGCGCTTGCTCGCAAGTCAGTGGCCTGGACATGGGCTCCGGAAAGTTTGCGAACGCCACGCACCGAAGCTGATCTACCGGATATCCTTATATTGGCGCCCATACGCACCAGTTCTTGAACGTGCATGAAGCGATTCTCAAACACTTGCTCGGAAATCAGGCAGGTAGAGTCACCCAGAGCCATCAGGGCCATGTATTGCGCTTGAAAATCAGTGGCGAATCCCGGATAGGGGTTAGTTTCGGCGTTTCGGCTTTTGATCCCTCCATTGGAGAGAACTCTTACGGAATTCTCTTCGATCTCTATCTTCAACCCAGCCTCGGAAAGCTTCTCCAGGAGAGACTCAATATGCTCGGCCCTGCAACCTTTTACAGTAACATCGCCCCCTGTAATCGCTCCGGCCATCAGATGCGTTCCAGCTTCTATACGGTCAGGCATTATTTCATGGACAATGCCGTTTAATCTCTCCACACCGTCTATGGTTATGATGTCAGCGCCCGCTCCATCAATTTTGGCGCCCATTCGATTCAAAACGTGCGCCAATTCTGAAACCTCCGGTTCTCGCGCGCAGTTTTCGAGAACTGTGGTTCCTTTTGCAAGCGATGCCGCCATCATGAGGTTTTCGGTTCCAGTCACTGTCTTCATGTCAAAACAAATCTTCGCTCCTCGAAGCTTGTCAGCCCTGGCCTGAATATACCCATTGCACAATTCAATAGAGGCTCCCATCGCTTCAAGTCCTTTCAAATGCTGGTCAATGGGACGCGCGCCAATTGCGCAACCGCCGGGCAGACTCACATCGGCTCTGCCTTCTCTCGCCATTAGTGGCCCCAAAACCAGCACCGAAGCCCTCATCGTCTTTACCAGTTCATAAGGAGCCGTATGATCGGTGATTTCGCGAGCCTTTATTCTTAGCGCGCCGGCTGTGAAGTCGTCGAGTTGAACACCCAATTGCAGCAAAAGCTGCTTAGTGGTCTTTATGTCCCTAAGGGCCGGCACACGATGATAGGTCATCTCATCCGTAGTTAGCATTGCCGCCGCCATCAATGGGAGCGCCGCATTTTTGGCTCCACTGATATCAACACAACCTATCAGCGGTGATCCGCCCTTAATAACCATCTTTTCCATCAAACGCACCCTTGGATTTTTTTCGCCGGCTCCTCCGGAGCAACCATGAGGGAAGGTCAACGGGATTAGACTATTTACCCATCGGCCTCCACGAGGCTGTATAACATTTTCGAATTAGGCTGGCAACTCGAGTTGATCGTGACTGGAGGGATTAGAATGAAATAAGTTCTATCAGATCTTCTCTTGAGAAATGTTTCAAGATCGTTTTGTCGTCCTGCCTTACAACGGTTTCCATCAGACGTTTCTTTTTGGAGATTATCTGATCTATCTTCTCTTCGAGCGTGTTTCTGGTCAGGAGTTTGAAAACCTGGACACCTCGAGTCTGGCCGATTCTGTGAACTCGATCCGTGGCCTGCTCTTCCCTCGCGGCATTCCACCAACGATCGTAATGGATGACTACCGAACCTGCGGTCAGGTCTATACCAAGTCCCGAAGCTCTAAGTGATCCCGAAAAAACCATGCATTCAGGATCGGTATTGAATTTCTTAACCGCTTCAGCCCTTTTTCGTGTGTGTCCCTTGATCGTGGTGAAACCAACCCCTGTATCCTTGAGATAAGCCTCTATTAGTCCTAGCATTTTGACGTATTGGCTGAAGACAACAACCTTTTGACCGGAACGGAGGCTTTCTTCCATCAATTCGACAAAGAGGTCCCATTTCCCAGAGGAATACTTCGTGTAATCGGTGCTTTCCTTTTCCAGTAGGGTGGGATGATCGCAGATCTGTTTCAAATAGTTCAGGATAGCGAATATGTGCATATAAGGGACTCTTTGATCAGGGTCCTGCAATTGCTGAACAAGGCTTCTTCCCTGATTCTCAACAATATCCCGGTATAACATTACTTGTGAATCGCTCAGGCTGCAGCGGCGGATATCTTCTATCTTGGGCGGTAATTCTTTGAGGACCTGCTCCTTCTTTCTCCTGAGTGTGAACGGTCTTATGAGCCTTGTGAGCCTTTCTTTGGCTTCACTATCGGAGAAATCCTCTATGGGAGTCCTGAAATGAGTTTCAAATGACGAATCAGAAAGCAGGTAACCCGGCAAAGTAACGTCAAACAAAGATTTGATTTCTGTCACGCTATTTTCTATCGGCGTTCCGGTTAGCCCTATTATACATGCCGCCTGAAGTGAACTTACAGCGGCGTAAGTCTTTGTGGATTTGTTTTTGATTGATTGAACCTCGTCGAGAACAAGGAGTTCAAATTTGTAATTACAGAGCATGTCCCTGTCTCTCAAGGCTATGCCGTATGATGTTATTACGAGGTTGTGATCCCTGAACGCGTCTTCGAATAAACGGTCTGTTCCATGATAGATGTATGGGTTTAGAAAAGGGGCGTAATCCACGACCTTGTCAAACCAGTGATTAAGGACAGTGGTTGGGCAAACAACAAGGTATCTTATTTCAGAAGCCGACTCAGCGGCGCTTTGCAGTATCCCGGTCATAAGTCCCATGACCTGATGAGTTTTACCAAGCCCCATATCATCGCACAATAGCCCGGAAAATCTGTTTTGATAGAGAAACCACAGCCATCCATAACCGTTTTTTTGGTATGATCGAAGTTTTCCCTTCATGGATGATATGGAGGGAATACGGGTGGGCGGCTTAAGCGCCTCGAGGTTTTCGACAAGTTCTCTTATCCGGTGAGATGAATAATTTTTTTCGACTTTCTCGTTTAAGGCCAAAAAACGAAGATACTCGGCCCGTGACAGATTCAGAGAACCGGAAACCTCCGGTTCCCTGGCCAATCCATCAAGCCAGGAGAATTCCGGACGCCGAATATCGACCCACTTACTACCCCTGACTATATATTGCCGGTTCTGGGCTTTGGCCTCCATGACGTCACGCAGTGAAATTGAGAAACCGTCATATTGGTAATCGATGTTTATGGTCACTTCCTGACTGGATATCGTTTGGTGACTAACCACCACTTTGTCGTAAAGACTTACGGTTTCGCGATTCAGCAGACCTTCGTCGACAGTTATTGAGGGTTCAGTCCTTAAAGTGTTACCGCATGCGTTCAGAAAATCTGTTATCTGGCTGGAAGGAATAACATTTTTCTTTTGTGGGGAGAAATATTCCTGTGGCAGTGTCGGCGCAAACGCCTCTATCTTGAAAAACCCCAAATCCGGAAAAAGATAGTAACTCCCAAAAAGTTGGCGCTCAAGTTCGGTTCGATCCAGAAAACGCTCTTCTATCGGGACGTCCTGGTCGGGATTTTCGACAACGGGGACGATCTCTAAGTCTGAATTGTCGGTCAAGTCAATCCGGAATCCTGTTTTCAACGGTTCACGATTGATGAAAAGATCTCCGCCGATTGCGCCTTTCTTTTCGGCTCTTTCTATTACCGCTCCAATCATTGCCCTGGGCGGGATAAACCTCAGAATAGGGCTCTCATCCTCATCCGTCCCCTCAACTATAAGCTGCTCCTTGAATTCCAGAAATCTGAAATTGAAATGTCCTCCATCGCGGCCGGAAACAAGAAAACCAACTTTCGCTATCTTATGCCACATGCTGTCTTCGAGATGTTGTCGGACCGATTTTAAACCCTTCCTGTTTATCTCCATCTCGTCTTCCGAATATCGCCATGGTCTTCGTCTTAGTGACGGCACGTTGGGGTCTTTTAATTTTCGTCCATACATTCGACGAAAAACCGAATTATCTATATCCCGTTTGATTATGTCATAAAATTCGTGCAAGAACTCCTCTACCAGTCGCTCCCCCGGCATGAAAGCAATGATTTCCCTCTGGTTTCTGTCACAAAAGTTTATTCGTAGGCCCTCACCGCCATGATTAACACCAGCCCTAAAACCCAAAGTGGAATCTCCAAAATTCTTGAAACCAAACCAGCTTATTTCATTCCAGAAACTGTCCTGGAAATCGTCACCCAGCGAACGCAATTTGCCGGTTTGGGGGTCAGGCCGAAGCACATAACGCACAAGAGACACTATGTGTTGGCAATACGTGCGGGTTGAAGAGCGGAAACAGCCGCAGGAAGCCTTAGAAAGCACTTTGGTGTCAGGATCTAGCATGATGTGGACATTGAATAACTTACCATACTGATCTGATACTACAGCAAAATATGCCTCCCTACCAAAATTTATGTGTGAAATTCGCGAAGCTTCCGCTAACCTCAACCCCTGATCAAGAACTTCTGTATTAAATTGGGTAGTTATCTCTGAGGGGAGTTCACTTCTTCGACTAGCCTCTGAAGCCTTTTTCTGGAAATCTATTACTTTTCCGAACACTTAATTCTCCATCACCCAGATAGCCAACCTAGGGTCGACGAGCCGTGGATATCACAATGATTTGGGGTTGTCAACAAAAAAACAAATTTATATTATTAAAAATAATACCAATCTTTTGAAATAATAATACTTAAA
>JAZDKD010000220.1:0-8797 GCA_043803345.1 Pseudomonadota bacterium | reverse complement strand
AGACGCAGTAGGCGCAATTAACGGTGCAAACCGAGCCAGTCGGTTTGGCCAAACCGTGAATTCACCGTGGAATTGTTTTCAGGTTCATTAATCCGAATTCAGTCAATAACTCAACTTTCGTTTTCGGTTTTGCGCTAAAGGGAAGTAAAACACCTTGCAAATCACTTGCGTCCAAAATTAGATCGATTTTCGTAATTGGCTGTTTAAGTTGCCGTGTTCTTGTAAACCATGATATTCTCTTTTTACGCTTGTCAAGTGTTTCCTGCGCCAAGGCGTCTTTTTGCTAAAAAACTATGTCATACAGGCATAGAACACCAACAAACAATTTTGCAAGAGGCTCATGAGTGATCACCGATTCAAGGTGCCGCTATATTGGATATCAACAGGAGGGAACAAATTATGAAGAAACTGTTTGTGATTGGCACACTTGTGTTTCTAGTTGCGTCAGTCTTGGGTTCCGCCCAATCGAATGACAAGCCGATCAAACTGGGAGCCATGTTTATCAGCTCCGGCCCACTTGGTGGATACGGGATCAATGGGCAGCGAGCCATCACGATGGCTTTAGAGGAGATTAACTCCTCAGGCGGCCTACTAGGCAGAAAGCTAGAATTGGTTTTTGGAGACACTAAATTGAAGCCGGACATTGCCGTCGAACTCGCTGAGAAGTTTATCAATGAGGACAAGGTGGATTTTCTGATGGGTCCGACGTCCAGTGGCGTAGCGCTCTCTTTATCCGAAGTTGCTAGAAAGTATAAGAAAATCCTTATTAACACGCAAGCCGCGACACATGTTCTGACCGGCGCCAAATTCAACCCATACCTTTTTAGCACCCTGAGCAACGTCATGATGCATTCTCGCGCGGGGGCCTATTACATGGCTTCTAAACCCTGTAAACGCTGGATGTGTATTGCGCCGGACTATAATTATGGCCACGAATCCTGGGATTTGTTTAAGGAAAAACTTAAGGAATTGAAGCCTGAAGTAGAGATTGTAGGCGAAACGTTTCCCAAGTTAATGGCCCCTGACTATTCAGCCAATATAGAAGCAATTTTAAAAGCCAAGCCGGATGGCGTTTGGTGCCCGCTCTGGGGGAAAGACGCCGTCAATTTCATCCACCAAGCAAAGCAATCCAAACTCTTCGACACAATCATGTTCGCTTTTCCAGTAGGAGCAGCCTTGGAAACCCTTGTCCCGCTCGGCAAGGATACCCCCGACAGGCTGTTTATGGCGTCCAGGTATTTCTTCACTACTCCCGATTCGACCGAAAACAAAGAGTTCGTGAAGAGATACTTCGAGAAATACAAGGAATATCCTGACTATATGGCTGAAGAAACTTACGCCGGAGTGTATTTCATCAAAGCAGCCGTGGAGCGAGCTGGTACTACGGACGCAGAGGCGATTATCAAAGCTGTTGAGCGGGAGCCTCTGGCCTGGCCGACTCCGGAGGGTTGGAAGATCATGAGGGGCGCCGATCATCAGGTGGTAGAAGATGTGGTTTGGGGAGAAACCAGTTACAGTGAAAAGTTTGGTTTCTCGATTCTCAAGATCATAGAGTCTATACAAGCTGAGCAGATATGCCGAACTCCCGAGGAACTCACGCAGGTAAACAGGAAACCCTAGGCGCACACTGAGGTCCTGAAGCCTTCAGAAGATTAACTATTTGTTTTTTGTAAGTATATGGACTGGACTGACGTCTGGGACATTTGCCACGGAAAAGTGAGCGATATGGTGGATGTCTCAAAGTTGATTCTTATAAAGGTTCAGTCTATTTCTTACATCCAAAATTGGTTGCGATGAGTATATTCAAAAAAATCTCGGCCTAAAGAAAGGGCGGATAATGGCAGAAGTTTCCAGTGTCGGCTATCGTGTTCTTGGGACAATAAAAGGAGTCAAAGGATCTTGCTCTGCCGGGCACAAAAAGGGAGATCAGATAGAGCTTAGTGGGCATAACACAGGTGGGCTCTGTGGCTTCTTGTATCACCAGATATTTCCCTACATTATCATGCTCCAGTTTGGCGGCGGATTCCCTTCCGAATGGGGAAATCCGGACGTTGTGGAATTGGACTGTATGGACAAGGCGAATGCAGTGACTATCGAGCTGAAACGGATCAGGGATTGATCAGCGGGCTTATGAATCTGTTCTTCACAAAGATCGGAAATGCTTTAACGGCTCAGACCGGTTGAGACTCAGGATGTTGACCAATGCCTAGCCTAACACCCAACATGAATAATCAGAAAGTCAGGCTCTGGGGTCTGATTGGCGCCGCCATTGCGACTGTGGCGCTTTGGCAAATCCCGGGCGGAAATTATATTCTTTACCCTTTCACTATTCTGGCTACGTGGTTCCACGAAATGGCTCATGGTTTGATGGCCTTCGCAATGGGTGGAACATTTCAGAAACTCGTCATTTTCTCGAATGGATCAGGAATGGCCTATTATTCGGGTCCATTGTTTTTTGAGCCGATTAGCACGGTTCTGGTGGCAGCGGCTGGACCTATGGGACCGCCACTGGCGGGAGCCAGCTTTATAATGGCTTCCCGGAATTCGAAAGCTTCTTCAATCATTTTGAAATCCCTGGGAATTTTCCTGCTTTTCTCTGCGCTATTATGGGTTAGGTCACTTTTCGGATTTGTCGCAGTTGTGATATTGGGAGCCGCTGTGTTTGCAATCTCCTTCATAAAATCCGAAGGAACGCGAAACTTTGCGGTTCAATTTATCGGTGTTCAAGCATGTGTGGCCACTTATCTTCAAATCGGTTACCTCTTCAGCTACTCGGCCGACCCCATGGGAATCTCTGATACTGGCCGTATTCAGCAAATTCTCTTTTTGCCTTACTGGTTTTGGGGCGCATTAATTGTTGTTGGGTCAATATTCCTGCTAATTGCGAGTCTAAGATTCGCTTATCGGTCATAGTATTTGCTCTGGAACCAATCATCCGGTCAAATTTCATCAAATTGTCATCTCTGACTTGAGCTGGGTTCCTCTGTGATCGGGTCGACTTTATCACCATCGGAAACCCTGTTCCTAACATTTACGGTTACCAGTTCACCTTCCTTTACGCCGGAACTTAGCCTCAAGACTTTTCCATTGCTGTCATAAATTGTAATCGGCCGAAAGCTAATGGTATTGTCAGCAGTAACCGTGCCGACAAAATTCTTGCCTCCTCGAATCAATAGCGCTTCCACGGGGATTTCCACATGTTGTGGTGTCTTTACCCATATAGTCACCCGGACGGAACTCCCGGCAAGGATACGGTTTTCACTATTGTCAACTTCGATTTCCACCAAAAGAGTTCGCGTCTTTGGGTCAAGCTCCCCGCTGGTCCTGGTCACGCTACCTCTTATTTTAATATCCGGCCTCGCTGCGTCTGCAATTTCGGCGACGTCCCCACCACTAATTAGTCCGGCAGTGCTCTGGTCCGCATAAACGTAGACCCTCAACCTGTCAATCTGGGCCATTGACACTATGGGTAAAGCTGAAGTCTGAGCAGTAGCGGCATTTTGCACCAGAGCGCCAGGGTCGGCATATCTGGCCGTAACTATTCCTGTGAACGGAGATGAAATTACCAGATATGCCTTTTGGGCCTTAAGCGAGGCTGCAGTGTTTTCCGCGATCTTGGCGGTGGTCTCTGAGCGTTCAACGTCCTGCAGGGAAAGGGCTCCACTCGTGAACAGGCCTCTCGCCCTTTGGGCGTCAGACTGTTTATTTTTTGCGTCGGCCAAAGCGGCGTCATATTGCCGATCGAGTTCAGGGGACTCGATCACGGCAAGGATTTGGCCCTCAATCACCTTATCACCTTTGTCGACGTCTATTTTTTGCAGAAAACCGCTAACCTTGGAATACAAGGTTACAGACGCATAAGGACGAGCCTCTCCCACAAAAGAAACAGGCCTGGCGTTTGGACTAAGTTTCGCAGGAATCAGTCGCACGCGATACCCCCCCTTCTGGGCATCAAATCTTGCGCTTCGTTCATCGGAAAGATATTTGCTATTGGCTTTCCAGAGACCGACAACAAGCGACAGGGCCGTAATAATTATCAGGGCGCCGCCTACAAAAAACATCCTGCCGGTTTTTCCCATGAATTTAGCGTTGTCGTCTCCCATCAGATTTCCCCTGACCACACTTCCCCTCGCTCTTCAGCGAGGAACTTTTTCTCAAGAACATCTTTTGTTGGAAGGCCTTTTCGCAGTAACGAGTAGATTACAGGAACTATAAACAGGGTCACTATGGTGGCCACAATCAGCCCTCCAATCACCGCTCTCCCCAGAGGCGCATTTTGTTCGCCCGCTTCTCCAAAACTCAAGGCCATGGGGAGCATGCCCAGGATCATTGCCAAAGCAGTCATCAGGACCGGCCGCAAGCGGGTCTTCCCGGATTCTAACACTGCCTGTATTGGAGATGCGTTATTTTCCAATCGGAAATCATTGGCAAAACTCACTAGCAGTATTGAATTCGCAGTCGCCACTCCTACCGCCATTATTGACCCCATAAGGGATTCAACATTGATAGTCGTCCCGGTCAGGGCCAACATCCATAGAATACCTACCAGAGCGCCTGGCACAGCCATAATTATAATGAAAGGATCCAACCAGGATTGGAACAAGACTACCATCAAAAGATATACAAACAATATCGCAATGAGCAAACCCATGCCAAGGCTCTTAAATGATTTTTCCATAACCTCGTACTGGCCTCGAAGAGCTATTCGCGTACCCGGCGGCAGCGTACCCAGTTCAGAGATCTTCATTTTTATTTCTCTTGCAACTGAGCCCAAGTCCCTGCCTTCGACATTGGCATCCACGTTTATCACTCTCTGGACCGTGTAATGGCTGAGGTTTTCGAAGCTCGCCCTGTGGCTTATTGACGCTACATTCGCCAGTGTCTGCGCCGGGATCGTGGGGATTGACGTCGGAGCCCCCAATCCTGACGGAGTCAAAAGGTTTCCCGATGAGAGAGGTGGCGTCAATGGTATTGAACCGAGGCTTTCTACTGAATCAACAAGAGATTTCGGTATACGAACCGCAACAAAATAATTAACGTTGTTTACAGGATTCAGATAAAAAGAAGGGGAGACAAGAACACTGGACGACAGTGAAGTCAGCATGCTGCTTGAAACATCCCGAACAGTCATCCCGAGTTTCCCTGCCAGCGTCCTGTCAACATCCACTTGTAGAGCAGGATAATCGAGGATCTGTTTGATATGAACATCCGTGACTCCCGCTATTTGCGTCATAGCCTTGCGTATTTTCTTGGCGTATTCATACGATTTGGCCAGATCCAGGCCCTCTATCTGGACATCTATTGGAGAAGGAACCCCAAAATTCAAAACTTGCGTAACAATATCAGCTGGCTGAAAATAGAAAGACGAATCGGGAAACTCATGGGACAGAATTTTCCTCAACTTCTTGATGTAATTTACTGTAGGTTGATGGCCTTCTTTGAGCGCTATGAGTATATCCGCGTCCATGCCACTGACATTGTCAGTCTGGACGAAACCGAGGTTGAATGAAATCGGCACCCCGATCAACGCGTTTATTGTGCTCAAGTCTTTCTCCGGAATCACGTCTCGAATACGATTTTCCACTTTAGATATGATGCGCTCTGTTTCTTCTATGCGAGTACCGGAGGGAGCGCGAAAATGAAGCTTCATAAGCCCAGCGTCAACTGGGGGGAAAAAATCGGTCCCTATGATTGGGACCAGTCCAAAACTCAGAATGACAAAGATTCCCGCAATCGCAAGAACAAAAAACCTTTGGCGCATCACCTTCTCAAGCGCCCCACCATAACCTGACTGGAGCTTGTCGAACCAACGGTCCCTCCGTTTGTTCAATTTATTTATTAAAATCCCAAAACGTGATGGAGCCTTTGCGTCACCCTTATTTTGAACGGTTTCTTCGGTCTCCCCGGACATGAGCATTCTGGCGAGAGTCGGAACCAGAGTCCTGGAGAGGATATAAGACGCTATCATGGCAATCACTACAGCCAAAGCCAGCGGTGAAAAAGGTATTTTGCAGGGCCGTAAAGTAATACCACCGGAAAAAACACGACGCATACCGCCAGAGTGGCCACTATCGCCGGGACGGCCACTTGTCGAGCCCCATCAAGGATTGCCACTGTCAGCGGTTTCCCCATCCTACGGTTTCGGTGAATGTTTTCGACCTCCACGGTAGCGTCGTCAACAAGCATCCCCACCGCCAGGGCAAGTCCGCCGAGAGTCATTATGTTGATGCTGTGTCCTGTTAGAAAGAGCCCAACTATAGATGTCAAGATGGCAAGTGGGATGGATATCACCACGATTATCATGCTGCGAAGGCTCCCAAGAAAAACCAGAATCATGAGTGAGACCAGAATCGAAGCGAGAACGATCTCATAGACCACACCCCTGATTGCAGTCCGAACAAAGATCGATTGATCGAAATCAATCTTTATCTCCAACCCTTCAGGAGCGACCGCTTTTATAAGCGGCAGCACTTCGTTTGTAGCGTTCACAACAGCAAGTGTGGACGCCTCAGCGTGCTTGAGGATTGCCAGATACGTGGCGCGTCTCCCATCCACTCGCACAATGTTTGTCTGTTCCGCAAAGCTATCTGAAACATTTGCTACGTCGCCCAGATACACAACTGCGTTTCCGACAATCTTGATCGGAAATTTCTTGAACTCCTCGAGTAAGCCAGGGCTCGAATTTATCAGGACATTGTATTCCAGATTACCTATTTTTGCCGTGCCTGCGGGAAGAATAACATTTGAAGCCTGGAGTGCGCTTACGACATCCGCTGGAGATAAACCTCTTGAAGCTAGCGCCGTAGGATCTATATCAATTATAATTGGTCGCGATCTTCCACCGAATGGGGCCGGAGTTGACAGGCCGGGTATTGTGAATAACCGCAACCTCATGAAGTTCAGCCCGAAGTCAAACACCTTTTCTTCCGAGAGGGTGTCACTCGAGACTGTTAATTGGGCGACCGGAACATTGGACGCGTTGAATTGAATGATGTTAGGCGGCTGGAGACCAGGCGGGGCAATCCTCAAAAGACTTCCAGACACCGCGGAAATTTGTGCTATTGCCGCTCCGATTTCGGTACCGGGGTAAAAATAGAGCTTGAGAACACCTATGCCAGGGATGGACTGGGATTCTATCCGCTCAATTCCATTCACAGTAGTCGAATAAGCTCGCTCACTGATCAATACTATCCGTCTTTCAACATCTTCAGGAGAAAGTCCGGGATAATTCCAAACTACTGCAACCACGGGGATGTCAATGGCTGGAAAAATGTCAACCGTCATTCGACTTAAGGACAACATCCCCATAACAAATATCAGCATCGACATGACAGCGACCGTGTAAGGCCGGCGAAGCGCCAGTCTAACTATCCACATATTAGGGACTCCGAATCATTCCATTCGATGGGCTGTTCCCAATAGCCCGTAATCTTTATCCAGGCTGGCGGGAGAGAGTTGTCTTAGTTTATTAAATTAATCAAAAAAAGGTAAGCCTCCTGCTTTGCCAAAACATCACGGTGGATTTTAACCCAGCGTAATATTTCTAGTCCGAAAATATTTTGTGATATAAACTCATGTGCGTTTTCAAGGTCATCTATCGAAACAGAAAGGGAATATATTATGAAGCAAAAAACATTGTTCAAAGCCCTCTTATGGTTAATGGTAGCCCTAATTGTCGGGTTTGAAGCGGGGTCAAGCGTTGAGGCGTGCACTCGCGTCGTGTACCTGGGGCCGGAAGCCGTCATCATCACCGGTCGGTCCATGGATTGGGAAGAAAACACCGGAACAGACCTCTGGGCTTTCCCCGCCGGCATGAAAAGAGACGGAGCTGCTGGGCCAAATTCCATTAAGTGGACATCGAAGTATGGCAGCGTAATAAGTTCTTTCTATGGTGTCAGCACTGTGGATGGCATGAACGACAAAGGGCTTGTAGCCAATGTTCTCTATCTGGCTGAATCTGACTATGGAAAGCCCGACGGGAAACGGCCCACAATATCGATAGCCGCATGGGCCCAGTACGTCCTTGATAACTACGCGACCGTCACTGAAACTGTGAATGCATTGAAGAACGATCCATTCATTATTGTAGGTCCAACGTTGCCCAATGGCAAACCCGCCACCGGCCATCTTGCCATTTCTGATCCAACGGGGGATTCTGCAATCTTCGAATACATCGGGGGCAAACTGTGCATTCATCATGGCAGGAAATATCAGGTCATGACCAACTCACCTGTTTATGATCAACAGTTGGCCCTGAACACATACTGGGAGGAGATTGGTGGCGCAACCTTCCTACCCGGCACAAGCCGAGCATCGGATCGCTTCGCCCGCGCCTTTTTCTTTGTCCACGCCATACCTAAGACCGCCAAGATGGACCAGGCGGTTGCAAGTGTCTTTGGTGTTATTCGAAGCGTGTCAGTGCCTCTCGGCATAACCACGCCGGGTCAGCCGAACATTGCCTCGACGTACTGGCGCACATTCGCTGACCACAAAAACAATGTCTACTTCTTTGATTCCGCAACTAGCCCCAATGTGTTCTGGGTTCCTCTGAGTGAGTTGGACCTCAAGGAAGGCGCTCAGGTAAAGAAACTCACATTGGTTGGCGGCAAGACTTATTCGGGAAGCGCAGCCGGTAAGTTCGAACCGGCTGAACCGTTCGCGTTTTTACCGGCCCCAGTTAAGTAAATGGGTCAAACGTCTGTGCAGTTTTAACTTTGAAATCGAATGTGTTGACGAAGGTCTCGACTTAAAAGGTTTTCGATCCGAGAATTTCATATGGTTCAGTCTTCCGAAATTG
>JAZDKD010000219.1:0-5929 GCA_043803345.1 Pseudomonadota bacterium | reverse complement strand
TTTTATTGTTGACGACGAAAATTGGGAGATTCGTTTTTTGGTTGTGAATACCCGCAACTGGCTGCCGGGGAAGAGAGTTCTTCTAAGACCCCAATGGATCAAGCGTGTGGAATGGGATGAATCCTCTGTGTATCTTGACCTCACGCGGGAATCCATAAAGAATAGCCCTGAGTTCGACTCCTCGAAAGCCGATAGCAGGGATTATGAGGCATATCTCTACGATGACGAAGGACAGCCTATAGATCATCGCTGAAAACCTCAAAACCTTTATCGGCGCCGGTCACTTGGTCGCTAAAAAAAAGAAAATGAAATGACCACGGCCATTCTGTAATCAACGCGGATTGGAATTGAGAGCGAAAACCGGACCGCAGAACAAGATGATTGACCGTAATTAAGACAATAGGTGAATTTATAACCCCCCGATAAACCACACATCGTGAATTTAATGGTCCGTTTATCGGGCAAATTTCTCCTATGTCGTTTCTCCCGTCAAATCTGTGTAACTCACACCAACTTCTGTCTTCATACCTAAATAGTTAATTAACCTAGATGTTCTGTGCATAACTCTCTAATCTGGGCTGTTGGCGCCAAATGTGCATAGTTTTCTGCAAGGGTTAAATTATTTCCGTTACCATTATCTGAAACGTTTTTTAGCTCCACCGGATCAAGCTCGGCGACTGGCGCTATCTCCAAAGGCTAAACCTAATCGTTGGCTTGCTTGCGAAGGATACTCAGCCCGATCTTCTTTATAGAATGAGTCGCACAGGATCGAGTTGGGCCTCTGGAAGAAGTTTCGATGGACTACCACCACGGATCGATCAAGGGGTTCTATCGGGAAACCGTAAGAATCTTGAATTCTCAGATGCGGTTGAGAAGGGAGAGAGGGTATGGGATCAACAGCAAACAAATTCGTTAGTCAATCATTGACACTCGCCCTGTTGATATCAGTTGGGTCTTTAACTCTGCCCGCCTCCACGTATGCCCAGGGTTCTCCTGAAGGGATAGTCCTGGAACAAGAGCTAAAGGAAGCCACCCGTGTTCTCCAGCAACGGCAAAGGGAAGCGGCGAGGACCCAGGAGCAGGGTAGACTTCAGCAACTTTTGGCCGGGCGTTTTGCGATACTCCTGGTCCAGGGTAAGGCCCAGCATGCAATGATAGCGCAGTGGAAGAAGGCGCATGCCGGCGAATCCAGAATTAAGGCTACGTGGGGCGGTCATAAGAAGCGTTTCCTTTGCCAGTCCTGTTATGACTAGTGAAACAGAAAACTTCGGCGAATTATCGCCGCAAGAAGAATAGAGAGGCTTTATAAGCTAAGAGAAACATAATGTAAATTCACCGAAGACAAATTTTGAAAGAGAGGCCGAAATGAAAAAATTATCGTATCTTCTAATTTCCCTCGTATCAGTCTTAGCCTTAATGGCTTCTACAGCGGGGGCTCAGGACAGAGGCAGGGGGCACGGAGGAGGAGGCGGCGCTCAGTTTAACAGAGGCGGAGGCGGAGGAACAAATCGGGTTGCTCCATCGGTAAACAGATCGGCTCCAACCAGATCTGCGCCAACCAGCATAAACAGATCGGCTCCAACCAGATCGGCGCCATCGGTAAACCGGTCCTCAACCACTAGGTCTGCGCCAACCGGTATAAATCGGTCGTCAACCACGAGATCGGCGCCAACCGGTATAAATAGGTCCTCAACCACGAGGTCTACGCCAACCGGACAATTTCAGAAACAGAGAACTGGTGATCGTTCCGGGCCCACTTTTTCCGGACAGAAGCCGACCCAGCGTCAGCTACAGGAACACCTTAACCTGCCCAAGACAAATGTTGGTAAAACAAGACCCGGGCTAGGCACAATTGGAGCAGCGACAGTGGGGGCAGCGGCGGGCGCAATCGCTCTGGATCGCTTTGCGAGTGGAAGAAAGCCTGTCGACGCGGTGACCGCAGGCCACCTGCCTATCAAGGGTGACCAGGCGCGTCAACGATTGAATCCTCAGACAACCCAGAAACTCCGCACTGATTTTTCCCAACGGCACAATGACGTGTTTAATAAGAATTGGAGGGATAACCACCCTAACCTCAACAATCATGTCTGGCACAATCGCGTCTGGCCTAACCGACCCTGGGGGTATTGGTGGGGGCCGGCCACATGGATAGCTCTGAGTTCATGGATCCCATGGAATTGGGGCACGCCGCTGTACTATAACTTTGGCTCCAACTTCTATTATGCGGATGATGACGTTTACCTAAATGGTAGACGTATTGCGTCTGCGCCGGAGTTTTACAACCAGGCTACCCAGATAATAGACAAAGCGCCAGAAATCACCGATGACAAGGATCAATGGCTGCCGTTAGGCGTTTTCGCTGTCACTCAGGAGGCTAATAAGCCGTCCAACATGGTCCTTCAACTCGCTGTTAACAAGGAAGGCGTCATACAGGGAACATACTTCAATAGCGATGATAATACAGCCAAACCGATCAAAGGCATGGTCGATAAGGAATCTCAGCGCGCTGTCTGGACTTTTGCCGATAAGAATGAAAATGCAGTGATAATGGAAACAGGGATTTCCAACCTTACTGAGGACCAAACGGGAGTCTTAGTTCATTTTGGTAAAGAGCGTACCCAAGAATGGCTGATGGTGAGGCTACATGAGCCATCCGACAAGGAAAAGTAAAACGCGCCAAATGCGCCTCAATAATGGTGGTTAAGTTGTTCTTGAGTAACTCAGAAACAGGATTTCGCCACGCCTTTGCAAGCAACGCGAAACACCGCCACGACAACAAATGCAGGAGTCTCAGGAGCAACAGCAGACTGAAAAGATAAAGGGGAAGATTCAGGAAAGCAACGAAGGAAGCACGACTTCAGTGGAAAAAATGAAGGAAAAGGGTCAGGAAAAAATGGAAGGGGCCAAATCTCCAGAGGAAAAGGTCAAGGAAAAGACCAAGGAACCCGTTCCCTCTGACAAGAAGAATTGATGGAGCGGCAGCTTACGAGAAGACCATTAGAAGTTTATGAAAATGGCGGATAGGTTCATTCCGGGCATATCGGCCAGTTTCCAATCCAACCTTAGAAAGGGAGTGATAATATGGACTCGACAACAATCATTATAGTCATTTTGGTAATTTTGCTCCTAGGCGGTGGCGGTGGATACTGGTGGAGGCGGCGGGGCCCTTTAGGCTAGGCCCCCCAGTTACTAATCGAGGCGATCCGTTGAGTCTTTGGAGGTATAAACATAGAAACTAACCTCTCAAGGAGTTGGGTTTCTTCAAACGGATCGCTTTTCCTCGTCATATGTGACCGTTCACAATTGTTCAAGGACCTCACGACTCCGTTCCACAACGCAAACAGGACGGCAGCGAAGGTCAGCCAAGGCGAAAAGCCGCTCGTTTTTGATATGTAAACATTGTTAAATCACATCATGGTGTTACTAACTCTTTGAAAAGAAGAGGACAAATGTCGTGAGAAGTTGCTACTGGCATAATGAAACGTCTCAAATAACAGGAGATTTGATATGGACTACAACATCATCATAATTCTTGCCGTGCTTTTGGCGGTTCTGGGTGGTTTCATCGTTTCATGCCGTACTATCTTGAACAATTGGAAAGCAGGATCACGGGGCAAGGAAGAAGTGGATGCTCGCCAAACAAATGGAAAATGAAGAGGGAACAGCATAATGAAAAATGGATACAGGCAAATGGCTTGACACCTCTGGTGGAAATATTCCCCGATGCTCAAGAATGCCTGCAATTGTCCGGGTATAAAATGACAATTGGATTGAAGGTGAGAATTACATTCTATGAACGCAAACGATAAACAACACCGTGCTATTTTGCAGTCAAGAAATTGATGCTGTAGCTGATGTTTCTTATGTTCCAAACTCGAAAGACCTTTCATGGATCAACTCTGAACAGTTTGTATAATGATTAGTTAGGTTTTTAGGTCACAACACAGGAGAAAAATCATGAGCAACAGAATTGAAAGCGCATCTACGAATGTATTACCCCCGCTGCCCTACGCGGACAACGCTCTGGACCCCGTAATCTCCGCAAATACTGTTGGATTCCACTACGGCAAACATCACAAGGGATATTTCGATAACCTGAACAAGCTTGTAGCGGGAACGGAGTTTGCGGGTCTACCGTTGGAGAAAATCATCGCCAAGACAGCCGGAAAAGCTGAAAAGACGGCTATCTTCAATAACGCGGCGCAAACATGGAACCACTCGTTTTACTGGCGCAGTCTAAAGCCGAGGGGCGGTGGTGAGCCACCCTCGGTGTTGAAACGAAAGATCGAAGCTTCCTTCGGCGCCTTGGACGCATGCAAGAAAGAGTTAGCGACTGCGGCAATGGCCCAGTTCGGAAGCGGCTGGGTGTGGCTCGCTCTGGATGGCGACAAGCTTAAAGCGCTCAAGACCGGCAACGCTGATGTGCCGCTGACCACTGGCGTGAAGCCGTTATTGACCATCGACGTGTGGGAACACGCCTACTATTTGGATTACCAGAACCGACGCGCAGACTATGCAATGCTGTGCTGGATAACCTGATCAATTGGGATTTCGCTGCAGAGAACCTTGGTTAATAGAGCCAGGCAGACAACCTGTAACAAACAACGGAGGTTACCTTAGTATGAGCGCAATTACGACAAAAGACGGTACGCAGATCTATTACAAAGACTGGGGCGCAGGACAGCCAGTGGTGTTCAGCCACGGCTGGCCCCTAAGCGCCGACGCTTGGGAAAGCCAGATGGTCTACTTGGCGTCCAACTGCTATCGCTGCATCGCCCATGATCGTCGCGGCCACGGCCGTTCCAGCCAGCCTTGGAACGGTAACGATATGGACACCTACGCCGACGACCTGTCGGAACTTATCGAAACGCTTGACCTGAATGGCGCCACCCTGATCGGCCACTCGGCCGGAGGCGGAGAGGTCACCCGCTACATCGGGCGCCACGGCTCCAAGCGCGTAGCCAAGGCTGTGCTGGTGGGCGCTGTGCCGCCGCTGATGCTCAAGACGGACGCCAATCCCGGTGGCCTGCCAATCGACGTGTTCGATGGCATCCGCGCCGGTGTGGCCACTGACCGTTCGCAATTCTTCAAGGACCTCACTGCGGCGTTCTATGGCGCAAACAGGCCGGGAACGGAGGTCAGCCAAGGCGTGCGCGACGCGTTCTGGTTTCAGGGCATGCAGGGCGGTCTCAAGAGCCAACTTGACTGCATTAAGGCGTTTTCCGAGACGGACTTCACCGAGGACCTCAAGAAATTCGACGTGCCAACCTTAATCATCCACGGCGACGACGATCAGATTGTGCCAATTGGCGCTTCTGCTCACGCCTCGTCCAGACTCGTCAAGAACGCTACGCTCAAGGTGTACCCTGGTGCCTCGCACGGTCTCTGCCACATGCGCAAAGATGAACTGAACTCCGACCTCCTCGCCTTTCTCAGGGCCTTAAGTTGAGCGCCGCGCCTTCGAAAACTCCGGGGGCCGTTTAGTGTGAAGTATAGATCGTCGGTTGGATCCCCATTTATGCGTGATTTCGTTCGCTCTGGCTTCACAATGTTACCGATTACGAACGAAAATCAGACCAAAGAACAACACTATTGACCGATATTAAGACAACAGATTAATCCGCAAACCTCTGATAATACGGCAAACAGGAATTTGGCGGCTCGTTATTAGGACACTCGCCGACTTCTTGCCGACCGTAGGTGTGGTGCCCCACACTCCATCGTTGTGGCTAAGTAACTAACAACACAGCGGTTATACAAAACCACAACCATAGGCCATCTTTGGCACGTAAAGTGCATATCATGGGGCAAGGGTTATAAGAATCACCAATCAATAATCTGAATCGCTTTTTGAATCTGTGGACCAGGCTAGCAGCTGCGGCCGTCTCCGGTGACGTCACGGTGGGCGCCCGGAACGACATTACTTCCC
>JAZDKD010000218.1:0-5141 GCA_043803345.1 Pseudomonadota bacterium | reverse complement strand
GGAGTTTTCATAATTTTACTAACCACGTCTCCCAGTTTCCCCTGCCTGATGTCGCATCCACCAAACTCCATGGCTTCCACTGGAACAAGGCCTAGTTCGTGAAAAGGTTCGCCAGCCGTTACCATTCCTGTTGAATCACATAAACCCTTTCTTAATAGGAGCGCCCCTGTCATCACAGTAATAGATATGGATCCCAATGCTCCTATGAGCCACACTCCGATTTTCTTCATTCAGATCTAACGCCTTTCATGAGCCAAACGTAGTCATTTCAGTCAATCTCTTTTTTAATTCCGCTGAGACGAGATCGTTTGTCGCCACAAGATCTATCGTTGGTCGACCTCCGAAAAGCTGGTAGGCGCGGTTCAGAGTCCTATCCTCCCATATGTTTTTCACATCATTTTTCATCAAGGTGTCCGCCTGAAAGGCGTCCATAATATTACCCAGCATACTTACGATCCATCGGTTCGCTATATTCACTATGAGCTGACTCTTGTCGGGATCATTCAACCATACCAGTTCCCATTTAGGCGTTTGTAGCCGGCCGAGCAGCAACCACGCCAGCGAGACCATGTCGTTAGCCACAGCCGACTTCGAGGCTATCACCAGCCCTGTCCCGGGCTCAAAAACATATCCCTTGTCTGGACCATAAGTGGTGAGTATTTTGTTAGCCACGGATACCACCAATCGCTGCTTCATGACTAAGGAATCTACTGCGTTGGCTTCCGCTGTCTTTTCATAAAGTGTCTCAGCGTCCTTGTGATATTCCAATCGAGTGTCTGTTCGCCAATAGCCAACTGCCGCCTTCAAACCCAGGGTACTTCCGGCGAGTGTGTGACGACCACAACGTGGCATCAAAATGATATGATCCATCTCCTTTAGAATTATCGGCAACATGAGGCCTTTTTTCCAATGAGATCCACTAGGTGGCGAATCCTCATAAAAAGCGTCCCAGCCCATTTCTTCAAAAAAATGCAATTCAGCTCCGGCCTCAAGCGCTGCTTGCGCCATACCACACTTTTCCATCAAACTTCGTGTGCTTCCCGAGATACTATCAGGCCTGAATTTAAGATGTTCAACTCCCGACATGTCACCAAGAACTATCCGCCCGGCTCCCTTGTCCTTAAGCAGCTCTACCATCGCCTTGATACCCGCAGGATTTGTTGTGGCGGGGAAATTGTTTCCGGAATTTAGAGCCGGTTTGATAAATACCGCATCACCCTTGGAAAGCCAGGAGAAATCGGTCGTGGCTTCTGCCGAGACGCGGACCGCCTCGCGGAGAAGACTCTCGGAAGATCCTTTTTTGACACCGGCTAGAAAAACCTTTGCCATAATGTGTTCCTCCCGCTATTTAATATAGATCATGTTGCGATACCCGTCGTTGTACAGGTTCCTGTGAATATTGGACCCCTTTAAAGAACAACAATCTTGAATTAGCATTCATCAAGATACTGTATTTCTTGGCATCCTGGCGCTTCAAAGATGTTCAGAGTTTATTCGCTCAACCAGAGCTTCATTTCAGGAGACTCCCTCATGATTTCTTCCCTTGCTCCTACAAAAGTCCGGTAACCTCCACTCAGGTTCCGTGACTTAAATCCATTCTGTATCAATATTCTGTGAGCAAGATACCCTCTCATTCCGACAGCGCAATAGGGCACATATTCTTTGTTCTTATCTATTTTTGGCAATTCTTCCCTTAAGTCATCCAGTGGAATATGAATTGAGTCCGGTATGGAGCCTGCCGCTCTTATTTCTTCCTTACCTCGCAAATCTATCAAGACCGCTCCGTTCTTGATCAGCATCGCCAATTCATGCCAGTGAGCAACCTCCATATCTCCTTTGAGTATGTTAGAGGCAACAAAACCTGCTATATTCACTGGATCCTTTGCTGAAGAAAATGGTGGAGCGTAAGCCAATTCGAGTTCTTCGAGATCCAGAACGCTCATGCCGGCGTGAATTGAAGTCGATATGACGTCTATTCTCTTATCTACGCCATCGGTTCCTACGATTTGCGCTCCAAGAATTTTGCCGGAACCAGGCGAGAAAATGAGTTTAATGGCCATTGGAGAAGAACCCGGGTAATACGAAGCGTGAGATCCGGAATGGGTATAGCTCACCATGTATGGAATCCCTCGGCTTATAAGTGTCTTTTCGTTTGATCCCGTTGATGCAATCGCCAGATCAAACACTTTGACGATTGAAGTTCCCAGCGCCCCCTTGTAGATGGATCGACGCCCCATGGCATTGTCAGCAGCCACCCTACCCTGCTTATTGGCGGGTCCAGCTAGCGCCACCGCTGTTGGGAAACCCGTAACGAAATCTTTGATCTCAACAGCGTCACCGACTGCGTATATGTGAGGATTCGAGGTTCTCATTGTGGCGTCAACCTGGATGTGACCTCTAGGTCCTAATTTTAGGCCCGCTTCCTTGGCTAAACGATTTTCCGGTGTTACTCCGATGGCAGAAATGACGATATCGCATACGAATTCCTTTTCCTGTTCAGTCGACACCCAAAGGCGTCCATCCTGGCTAACTATGGATTTGACCCTTTGTCCCAAGGCCAGATTGACTCCTCGATATTTCAAGTGAGCATGAACTATGGCCGCCATCTCCGTGTCTAAAGGGGCCATCACCTGATTACTCATTTCCAGCACAGTGGTTTCGATTCCCCGGATTACCAGGTTTTCAGCCATTTCCAGGCCGATAAACCCTCCACCAATGACCAGCGCCGAATTAACCCTTTTGAGCCCGATGACGGTCTTGATTCGATCCGAGTCTGGAATATCCCGCAGATGAAAAACACCCTCCAGATCTACGCCTGGAATCGGAGGTTTCACCGGTTCAGCGCCTGGAGCCAAAATTATCGTGTCGTAGGATTCTATGTAGCTTTTCCCGGAGTTAATATCACGTATCAAGATTTCTTGCTTGTTCGCGTTGATTGTTAATACTTCGGAATTTGTACGCACTTCGACGTTGTATCGCGCTTGAAAGTCTTCTGGTGTAGTAACCAACAGACTGTCTCGGGATTTGATCACGCTACCGATGTAATAAGGTAGCCCGCAGTTGGCGAACGAAATGTGCTCTCCTCGTTCCAAGATTATAATCTTGGCCCGTTCATTCAATCTGCGTGCCCTGGCCGCTGCTGTTGCTCCTCCGGCCACCCCTCCGATGATTAGCAATTTTGTATCCATGAATTCTAAACTCCTTAAACACACAATTTTCTAGCCGGGCACATGATTGACACAGTTTGAGAAGAGTATACCAATGTAAGACGTATCTTATGAGTTAGAGGAAACGAATATTTCGGTCTTTTTCACACACTCGGTTTTGATCCTTTCAATCAATTCCTTCATAACTGAAAATACGTTCTCCCTGATGTCGCCGGCCAGAACAACTAACAAAAGGTCCTCTCCTACCGTAAAAGAACCTTCGAACGCCTCGATTTCCAATGCGACTATGCCGGGCTGCGACAAAGCCCATGACTTGACACTTTCTATTCTGGGTCTATCCACAGATACTTGGAGTTCTACGACACCTCTACCGTCCATACGGGAAAAATCGCGTACAATGCCATTATGACAAAGTATCATCCCTGCCTTCATTATATCAGGATGAGCCTTAACCCTTGCAAGCAAATGCTCTAGTGACACGCTGGGTTCTTTTACCATAACCTCTCCTTTGAATTCATTCTGAATTAACGGCGTTCCTAATAGTTTGCAGAAGTTGAAAAGCCTTGTACGGTTTCAAGACAGTTCCCTTGATTAGCGCCATAGACGATTCTTGGATCTGACCTTGTATTGAGCATCCGCTGGCCATGATCACCCTTACTCCGGGGTCGATTCTGAGAAGTTCATTGAGACATTGCATACCGTCCATTCGTGGCATGATCACATCAAGTATAACTACATCAATCCTGTCCCGGTTGGCCGAATAAGTCTCGAGGGCCTCAAGGCCATCGCTCGCCGTTATTAAATTATAGCCGTATTCGACAAGAATCTCCTCACATAGATCTCTAATGTTTCTGTCATCATCGACCAATAGCACAGTTTCTCTACCGCCAAGCATCTCCAGGCCGTGAACCTTTTTTGTAGATGCATGAACTGTGTCCCACCCTAGTGAAGGAAAGTACAACTTGAAGGTTGTGCCTACCCCGGGCTGGCTGTAACATTTGATGTGCCCGCAATGTTGCTTCAATATTCCAAAGACCATTGCCAATCCCAGTCCGGTTCCTTTTCCCAAACCCTTGGTTGTAAAAAAGGGCTCAAAAATATGTTCCAGGGAATCTTTGTCGATGCCGAACCCCGTGTCCGAAACCTTCAGTAACACGTAGTCTCCGGGATTTACATCAATTTGTCCTCTGCAATATTCTTCATCCAGGATAACATTATCAGTTTCCAAGACCAGCCTGCCTCCATCCGGCATGGCATCTCTCGCGTTCACGGCAAGGTTCATGAGTATCTGGTCTAACTGAGCCGGATCGGCATTGATCATAGAAAGGCGGTCATTAAGAACCAACTTTATTTCTATCATCTTTGGAATGGTTCTTGACAGCAAGGTCCTGATCCGGTCGATGCGTTGGTTTAAATCAGTGGGCATGAGTTTGCTGGCAGTCTTCCTACTAAAAGTCATAAGCATATGTACCAGGTCTGCGCCATTTTCCGCGGCTGTCATGATTCTTGCCAGGTCTTTCTTAGTGGCGTCATTGATTTGATCGCGATGTATCAACAATTCCGTATATCCGAGAATAATCTGAAGCAAGTTATTGAAGTCATGAGCAATCCCCCCTGCCAGAGTGCCGACAGCCTCCATTTTTTGGGCATGACTCAGTTGATCCTTCAGGGATTTTGATTCAGACTTGTCCAGACAAAAAGCCAAAAGCGCTCTCTTGCCCTCATAGTCTATGCCTCTCGTCCACAGTTCCAGATCGAATAACTGTCCATCTTTTTTCAGACCTTTGATTTCATGATGCCTTGGCTCATGGTTGCCTGATTCCCTGTCTCTTCTGCGTGAAAAAACAAATTCTCTGAATTCCGGCGCAACGAGGTCAACAGTACGAAGTCCGATCACCTCTTGTGAGGCGCCGTAGCCAAAGATTTTTAGAAACTCGTCATTTACGTATGTGAATTTAAAATGTTGGATTATCG
>JAZDKD010000217.1:0-3850 GCA_043803345.1 Pseudomonadota bacterium | reverse complement strand
CAATGGTTCTCGCTTTTTCAACTTGATCCAACACTTTGCGTAAAAGTTTTTTCTTAAATTCAGTGTCTGTTTCGTCAATTTCCTCCAGAAGTATTTCACAGGAGGATGAAATGTTGGACAAGGGGTTGTTTATTTCGTGAGCTACCCCCGCAAGCATGGTTCCCAAAGACGCAAGTTTTTTGGATTGAACCAGTTGTTCTTCATGTTCCCTCAATCTTGACGCCATGTTATTGAAGGATGTGAATATTTCCCTGATCTCTTTTTCTGGGGGCAGATTTTCAATGGGCTCAAAATCTCCCTTGGCAAAGCTTTCCGCACTTCTCTCAAGTTGTTTTAGAGAACGGTTAACCCTTCCTAACAGAAAACTTGCGATCGCCACAAAACCGAGACCTGCAACAGTGAGACCCAGTAGCAGAAGTTTTATGTTCGCTCTCATGGTCTCCCTGATGGAAGCCCTTTTTTGTTTGGCCAGTTTCTCCGCTATCTCTAGAATAGAGGACCCCGATTTCCTGATATTTTTTTCATATTCGGCTCTCGTCTCGGGAGTGTCGAAACACTTTCCTTGTCCAGCCAAACTGGAACACTCTTTCATTAACAGTTCGTAAGCCTTCAAAGACTCCCGGAATTCCGAGGATTGTTCGGGCGATATCAGTTCTTCAATCTTGGCGAGGTTTTTTTCATAAAGAGACCGCACTCTGTTCAAATGATAAAAAGCCGTCCCCAATGACTCTCTGTCACCGTACAAGAAATAATTCTTCTCGAACCTTCTTATTTCTAGCGCAGCCTCTTCAACTTTGCTGATTTCTTCTAGATAACCGATCTTTATTTCGAGAGATCTCATAAAATAATAGCTTCCAAAAATAGTAGCGGCCATGAACAGATAGATGCCGGCCACTCCAATTATGACCTTGTGCCGTAAGCTAGATAGGTTCCACGACATTCTTTCACCTGTCCGAACAATAAAACTATCAGATTTTCAAGCCTAGGTTCTTCGTATACATCAATGAACAGCATCTATAATCGTGCAGTCCAGATTTGTGTTTACGGCTAGCCTCCAAAAAAACAAAGACATGTTGCCATATGCAACGGCATTTTCTAAATTGCAACGATATTATTTCTCTGTTTTCGTCGATTGTCCACCAATTATTCATTATCAGTCTCCCAGTGGCAAGTTTTGTTGTGTTTTTGCAACGAAATGCCAATCGAATATGTTTCTTGGGCCCTTTTATGTCTTGTTTCACTTTTGGCACGACATTTGTATACGTTTTGCTGCGACAGGAGACCTCAATGAAAAAGATTAAAGACAAGATCGAGGGCATGCTCAATGGAATCACTTTTGCGGAGATGGGCGAAACTGAGACAGCCTTAAGCTTTATGAATTCAGAAGTTGAACCTGAAAAAGATAGTCTAGCCCCTCAGGATATAAAGGCTAGGATTCATGGGTCAAACGAATCCCGGGTGGGCAAATTTGAACGGAGTATGAGCGCTGTTGCGTTTGCGGAAGCTGGTGAATTCGAATCCGCAAACGAAATTTTTCTCCCCGAGTCTAAGCCTCACGTTGTAGCGCTTGTGATCGATAACTCTAATCCTAACCATCACGCTATCGATTACACGGTAAATTTATGCAGGCGAATCGGAGCCACGATGGACGTTCTGATCACGGAATCGGATCAAATAGGGCTTCACGATAATCACACGGACTATGAACGTTGGTTCGAATCCGTAGATGTCGCTGAACTTACGCTATTTTTAAGGGAAAGGAACGTGCAGTGTCAGGTGCATATGTTTAAAGGAGACATCGTCGAGAATCTAGGAGAATACGTCAGGCGTCATAAAGAAGTGACAAGTGTTGTTTATGATGCGCAAATCATCCCTCAAAAGGGCTCAAGGGCCGAAAACAAATGGCATAGAGTTCTGGAAACCATTTGCAGGAAACTTTCGATTCCCCTGATCACAGTATTTGATAAACGTCGTGTCAAAATGGCCACATAAGAAATCCTTGTCAAACAACTGAATAGCTCAGCGCAGAAGAAACTTGTCAAAAAAATGTGACTCTAATAAGATGCCACATCGGTAGTCATTCTTTGGACAGCAGTTAACCGAAAAAACAAGTTAGGAGTCTGTCATGTCAGCGCAATCTGCCGTATCAGCGGCCAACAACTCGGAAGCCCTTTTCGGAGACCTGAGGGACAACTGGGGTTGGCTCTTTGGTCTCGGGGTCTTTTTCCTAATTTTGGGCTTCATAGGACTGGGAAGACTCTTCACCCTCTCTGTGGCCGGCACGCTGTTTTTCGGGATACTTATTATCGTCGGAGGAATAGCGCAGTTGGTCGAAGCCCTCAAATGCAAGGGGTGGAAAGGGGTCGCTTATCACGTTTTGATCGCTGTGCTTTATATTGTCGGCGGTTTTTTTGTGATTCAGGAGCCTCTAGCCGCCAAGCTGCTCCTCACTTGGATCTTGGGCGCAGTGTTGGTATTCGTCGGCATAGTACGCGGAGCTATGGCCTTCCAGATGAGGAGCTCGGGCGGCTGGTTTGTTCCATTACTCGGAGCCATCATCTCGATCATTTTGGGCGCGGTCATTCTCGTCCAGTGGCCTTTGTCCGGTCTCTTTGTCATAGGCCTGTTTATCGCAGTGGAACTTATCACAAACGGATGGTCTTACATCTTCATCGCTCTTGCAGCCAGGAAAGCAAGCAAAACAGCGGCCGCATAGAAACATTGTCAGGAAAGACCTTCTTTCCTGAAGGTTTTTCCTGTCCCCCTATCTAGGGTTAGATTCTTGCGATTCTAATTTCAACTCTCCAAGTCAAATAAAGAAATCACCTGGAGCGCAAGGGAATTGATTCCCCTAATTTTTTATTCTTCGGCTCCGCACGACTGAAGAATGTCCACAACTTGAGTGGAATTTTTTGATTTGGCTATGGCCAAGGCGGTCTTGCCAAATTTCTCCCTTGCATTAAGTTCGGCTCCGTTCTGAGTAAGCAGTCTAACAATACTCGTTTTGCCTTCGTGAGCGGCGATCATCAGCGCTGTGCCTCCTGACTTGTCCCTAGCGTCGACATCTGCGCCATTTTCTAATAGCAGTCTAACTATAGGCTCAAATCCTTCAACCGTGGCATGCATTAGCGGAGTAAAGCCGTCGTTGTCTCTGGCGTTAGGGTCTGCGTTATTTTTAAGGAGCGCACTGACAGCTTCAATTTTTCCGACACGACTAGATCGCATCAATTCTGTAAATCCCTTGGGGTCGTGTTCATCTAAATTGGCCCCATACTGAACAAGGAGATTAATGGCCTGGCTGTTCCCTTCGTCAGCAGCCTTGGAGATTGCATTCATGCCGGATTCGTCTCTAACATTAGGGTCAGCCTTTGCCTCAAGTAAAATTTCCATAATGTCCAAACGCCCCTGAGACACTGCGTCCATCAAAGCGGTTACACCCTTATCGCAATGGTCATTTACATCCGCCCCGTGTTCCAGAAGTCGCCTCGTCATCTCCTTATCGCCCCTGCTGGCGGCCACCATCAGTGCGGTAGTGCCGTTTGTGGCTTTAATGTTTACATCGCATCCTTGTTTGAGAAGACGATTGGCCTCTGAGTCGTTTCCTTCCATGACGGCCTTTATCAAGATCCTGTCCTTGTACAGGTAATTTGACAACAAGGCGCTGCCGGCTACCGACAGGAATCCCAGTATGGCCAGTATAATCATTCTCTTTGACATGGAACAACTCCGATAGGTCGATGACAATGCGGGCATTGTGAGTCTATCTAAAACAATACTCAATCTGACAACTTAGCATGGGCGTCAAAACTCGAACACCATTGGCCCTGTTAAACCAAAACATCCGGAATAA
>JAZDKD010000216.1:0-12502 GCA_043803345.1 Pseudomonadota bacterium | reverse complement strand
CTGCTTCTCCTGTTTTCGAAGTTGCGGGAACAACTTGAATTCTAGAGTTAGCAGATGGGCTGTCTTCCGGCATAGCCTTCAGACTCTGACCACGTCCAGAGGACGTGGATTTCTAAGGCTAATTAAAGCTTCTTTACCGTTATAAGCTTTTATCACTCTGTAATTGGCGCCTACCAATTGACGGGAAACTATGTCGACCAAGTGGGGCTCATCGTCAACCAGGAGTATGGTTTCACCCTGTCCCATGGGTGGTTCTTTCTTCTCGAAATATTGTTCTTGAGGGACTTCTTCTATTGCAGGGAAATAGATCCTGAATGTCGTGCCTACAGACAGTGCGCTATCACAAATGATCCAGCCATTATGCTGTTCCACTATCCCGTATACCACTGAGAGCCCTAACCCTGTTCCTTTACCCGACTCTTTTGTGGTGAAGAATGGCTCAAAAATACGACTTGCTGTCTGCTCATCCATCCCGGTACCCGTGTCTGATACCGTGATCAGAACGTATCGTCCGGGTTTTGTGTTGGGGTGGACCCTACAGTAGTCCTCGTCCATTACAATGTTATGCGTTTGTATTGTCAGTTTGCCGCCATCCGGCATAGCGTCTCTGGCGTTTATCGCAAGGTTCATCAATATCTGGTCAATTTGGTTCGGCGCCGCTTTTATCGTCCAAAGATCATCGTCCAATAAAAGATCGATTTCTATCATCTTGGGTATGGATCGGGCTAGCATGGACTTGGTCTGCGCAACAAGCTTGTTGAGTTCAATCGGTCGCAGTTCCAATGGTGTCTTGCGAACGAACACCATCATCCCTTTAATCAGCTCAGCGCCGTTGGCCGTTGCCTTCTCCATATCTTTGAGGATTGATCGAATCTCATCTGGAGGAAGGTCCGGGCTCGACAGAATGACATCCAGGAGACCCTGAATCACCTGAAGCATGTTGTTGAAGTCATGCGCCAAGCCGCCCGCAAGCGTCCCCACGGCCTCCATCTTCTGTGACTGGAACAACTGTCCCTGAAGCTCAATCTGTTTGGTTACATCGTGTTTCACCGCCACAAAGTTCGTCAGATTCCCTGACTTGTCGTAAACAGGAGAGATAGTAGCGTCTTCATTGTATTCGCTTCCGTCCTTTTTCTTGTTAATAAACCGACCTGACCATACATTACCTGCGTTAATGGTCTCCCAGAGATTCCTGTGAAAATCTTCATGGTGTTTGTCGCTTTTGAAGATACCGGCCCCCTGACCGACCAGTTCGTCGCGACTATATCCGCTGATGGTCTCCTCAGCCGGATTGACGTACTGAATTGTCCCCGTAGTGTCAGTAATGACGATACCATCCGCTGCATGCTCAATAGCGGCGCCTAGTAATTGTTCCCGCTCAGCGGCCCGCTTATGCTCGGTGAGGTCGAGAATCACGCCGATCAGTCCGAGAACATGGCCTTGGCGGTCCAAGAAGGTGGACTTGTGGAAAACCACATCGTGAACAGCGCCACGGGCGTCCTTGACTTGAGAGTCGTAGACCTGAGCGCCTGGATTATGAAAGAGTTCGAGATCCTTTGAGTGGTATATTTCCGCCAATTCTCTCGGGGCTATGTCGAACACACTTTTGCCGACAAGCTCCTGTTGCGTCTTGCCGTAGAACTCCTCGTACGACTTGTTGAAGCCGATGTAGAGACCTTCTTTATCCTTGTAGAATAGCGGGACTGGAATCGCGTTCAAAAGGGTGTTGACAAATGCGCCGGCCTCCTTCAATGATTCCTCAGCTATCTTGCGCTCAGAGATGTCAATGACTGCCATGCTAACCAAGTAGGTCCCTTGGCTCACCTCTGGCAGTCCAGCAGGCGCATGCATACGGATACTTTCGAGACGGGCAAAAAATGACGAACCGTCTTCGCTTCTTAGCGTTAGATCGCAATTCTGATTCTCTTCATGACCAAGCACGTTAATAATATGCTGATCCCACTGATCTAGACTTTCGGGAGCGACAAAGTGTCCAAACCCCCGCCCAATCAATTTGGAACGGGGCATCCCGAGCAGAGAGGCCCCGGCCAGGTTGACGTCTCTGATGATCCCCTTATGGGTCAGGGTGAAGTACCCGATAGGCGCGAAATCATAAAGGTCTTGGAACTTGTGTTGGTACTTATTTCTGGACTCTTCTAATTCGAACTGAACTCTCTTGAGTTCCTCATTCTGTGTCTCCAGCTCAATCTGATGGACCCGGAGTTCGTGGATGATCTCTTCAAGGGTTTTATCTTTGAGTTCCTCGACCGCATCTGGAGACTTGCCGACTTGATCCTCAGCGGCGTCCCTCAGGGCCCTCCGGCCATGAACATTATCGTTAAGGTCCATTTTGTCCGTCATGAGTCTACAGCCTGACAAACGTTTCGCCTCAAATGACACTCGTTCTTGCAAGTCATCTCGATCGAGCGCAGCGACGAGAGATCTATAGCGTCACGGTAATACATCTTGGCCTGGACTCCCTCCGGTCGAAATTAATTTCGCCTTCCTGCTACTCTGCATCAATAATCTCGCGGATCTTCTCAAGGAGTTGTGGCATATCAAACGGCTTCAGGATAAAATCGCGCGCACCCGCTTCTTTCAATTCCTGAGTCATCCCTCGCCTGTTGTGCCCCGTTATAATAATTACTTTGATATTCGGGTCCATGTTTCGTAAAGCTTCAAGGCACTGCTTACCGCCTATCTCTGGCATTATTAGATCAAGCAGGACCAGTCGGATTGCGTCCCGGTTTTTTTCATAAAGTTCTAAAGCGTCTTTGGCGTTGGACGCTGGAATTACCTGGTAGTTGGCTCCAGTCAGTTGCAGCGAAATCATTTCAAGGATCTCAGGCTCATCATCTACTAAGAGTATGGTTTCACCTTGTCCCTTTGGTGATTCTGTTTTCTTAGAGAGTTGTTCTTGAGCGACTTCCTCTATCGCCGGGAAATAGATCCTGAAAGTAGTGCCTACAGATGGCTTGCTCTCACAAATAATCCTAGCGCCATGCTGTTCAACAATCCCATAAACCACTGCGAGCCCAAGTCCTGTTCCCTTACCTGGTCCTTTGGTGGTGAAGAATGGTTCAAAAATGTGACTCTCTGTCTCCTTATTCATTCCGGCGCCTGTATCTGCTACGGTTATCAGAGCGTATCTTCCAGGCTCGGTGTTGGGGTAGGCGCTGCAGAACTCGTCATCCAATACAATGTTATTTGTTTTTATGGTCAGCCGGCCGCCATCCGGCATCGCGTCGCTTGCGTTTACCGCAAGGTTCATCAATATCTGGTCAATTTGATTCGGGGCGGCCTTTATCGCCCAAAGATCATCGGCCAACAAGAGATCGATTGCTATCGTCTTGGGTATGGATCGGCTGAGCATGGACCTAGTCTGCTCAACAAGCTTGTTCAGTTCAACCGGTTGAAGTTCTGTGGCCGTTTTTCGACTGAACATCATCATCCCTTTAATCAGTTCAGCGCTACTATCAACGGCTTGCTTTATTATTCCCATGTCATGTTTGTAGTTTTCCGGGCGATCTTTGTTGAAAAGCGTCAACTCCACGTAACCAGCAATAACCTGGAGTTTATTGTTGAAGTCATGCGCAAATCCTCCGGCAAGATTACCAATAGCTTCCATCTTTTGGGCTTGGAAGAATTGATTTTGAAGCTCTACTTGTTTGGTCACATCATGTTTCACCGCCACGAAGTTGGTCAAATTCCCTGACTTATCGTAAACAGGAGAAATAGTAGCGTCTTCATGGTATTCAGTCCCGTTCTTTTTCTTGTTGATAAACCTGCCTGACCATACATTCCCGGCGTTAATGGTCTCCCAGAGATTCTTATAAAAATTATCATCGTGTTTATCACTTTTGAAAA
Organism: Pseudomonadota bacterium; assembly: GCA_043803345.1. Taxonomy (GTDB): domain Bacteria; phylum Desulfobacterota; class Desulfomonilia; order Desulfomonilales; family Desulfomonilaceae; genus CAJBEZ01. The sequence goes on along the minus strand of JAZDKD010000216.1, from coordinate 8,635 downwards.
TATTGGGTTTTTGACCTATAAGTTCATCATGACTATAACCGGTAATAGTCTCCTCGGCTGGGTTAATATATTCAATTATTCCTGTAGCGTCAGTTATGATGATACCCTCTGCAGCATGTTCAATGGCTGTAAACAGCCGTTTCTCCATCTCCTCAGCCCGCTTCCGATCGGTGATGTCCCTGTTGCTGCCTCTCCTGCCTAATGTTTGTCCTTCTTGGCCATAAACCGGCTGGCAGACATGAGCGATCCATCGTATTGCGCCATCACTACGGATGATGCGGAAATCTATGGCGTCCACAGGCTGAGTGGCTGCTTGTCTGACGTTATTGTAGTGGTCCAGCATTCTATTGCGGTCATCCGGATGGATAATTCGATTCATTAAATCTGGGTCGGAAATAAACTCTTCCGCCGAATAACCCGTTATTCGTTCGCAAGAAGGTGAGACATATAAAAAATTGCCTTCAGCCTCCACCCAATACTCCCAGTCATAATTGAAATCGGCAATGGTTCGATAACGTTCCTCACTCTCTCTTAGTTCTTTCTCTGCCTGCTTCCAGTCTGTCATGTCAGTGACAGCCATATGAATCGCGTGGGTTTCACCGGCCGCCCCTTGCAGCTCATCAGGCATGACCATTCGGTTACTGTTGAGGCGAGCGTAAAACCACGAACCATCTTCGCGTCTTAGAGTTAGATCGCAATTCTGCTTCTCTTCATGTCCAAGCACGCTAAGGATATGCTGATCCCATTGGGCAAGGCTCTCGGGACCAATAAAGTGTCCAAACCCCCGCATAATTAATTTTGGACGGGGCATCCCGAGGAGAGCGGCCCCGGCCAGGTTGACCTCTCTGATGATCCCCTTATGGGTTAAGGTAAAGTATCCGACAGGCGCGAAATCATACAGGTTTAGGTACTTACCTTTGGATTGTTCCAATGCGAGATGAACTCTTTTGAGTTCCTCATTCTGGTTCTCCAACTCGATCTGATGGACTCGGAGTTCGTGGATGATCCTTTCAGGAGTTTGCTTTTGGAGTTCAGGCGGCACATTCGGAGACTTGGCCAGTTTCTTCTGAGCAGCCTCCCTCAGAGTTCCTTCGCTATTACCAGTCTCGTCTTGGCCCGTTTTATCCGTCATGTCTCAGCATCCTTGTAACCGTATCCAGCCACTATGTTATCCGACTTGCAGACCATCCTATTTGTTTTCATATAGTTCCGTATAAAGCTTTCTAGCGCAGTCCGGACAAATGCCGTGGCTGAATTGGGCTTCCGAGTGATCCCTTATGTATTCTTCAACCTGGCGCCAATAACCCTGGTCATCCCTTATCTTCTTGCAGGAAGCGCAAATAGGAAGAAATCCGCTTAGTTTCTTGACTTGTGAAAGAGCTTTTTCAAGATCGATGACAACTTTCTCTTTCTCTTCCTCCAATCGCTTGCGATCGGTGATGTCCTGCGCCAATTCAACCACGCCAATTAGATTGCCGTCATCATCGAATACCGGCTCTCCTCTTTCATCCCAAACTCTTCCATCCGGTGTAGTCATAATGGCCTTTTCAGACTTTTTTGTTTGAAAAGCTTTGACCGTTGGGCAGTTTTCGCAGGGCCGCTCAGGATCAGCCCACAATGAGTGACAGGTCGCCCCAATCATTTCTTTGGGTGATCGCCCTACCGATTCCGCAGCAGCCTTGTTGACCCATAGAATTTGAAGTTTATCGTTTACAAATGCGATATTAGTTGTGATTCCATTCAGGATGGCTGTCTTCTCAGCTTCGCTAAAAACCAGAGCATTTTCTGCAATTTTGCGCTTCGTGATATCACTGACTGCCATACGAACTAGATGGCCGCCACTGTTCTCCCCTTGCGGTTCAACCGGCACGGCCATTCGGACGCTTTCGAGACGGGCGTAAAATGACGAACCATCTTCGCGTCTTAGCGTCAGGACACAACTCTGCCTTTCTTCTTGATTTAGCACGCTGATAATATGCTGATTCCACTGTTCTAGACTCTCAGCAGCGACAAAGTGTCCAAAACCCCGTCCAAGTAATTTTGGTCGGTGAATCCCTAGGAGCGACGCCCCGTTTAGACTTGCCTCGTAAATGAGGCCCTTTCGAGACACGGTAAAGTAACCGACAGGAGCGAAATCATAAAGGTCTTGGTACTTATTCCTGGACTCTTCTAATTCGAGTTGAACTCTTTTGAGTTCCTCATTCTGCATCTCCAGCTCAATCTGATGGACCCGGAGTTCGTGGATGATCCTTTCAGTGGTTTGATCCGCAAGTTCCGGCGATAGCCCTGTAGACTTGCCGAGTTGATCCTCAGCGGCGTCTCGTAGAGCGCTCTCGCCGCTAACATTGTCCAGGTCCTTTTTATCTGTCATCCGTTTAATTCCTTATAAATGCCTCGCTAACAAGTCATCTCGAGTGAGCCTTGCGACGAGAGATCCAACCCAGGCCTTTGTGGCGATACGTTGAGGCTTATGGCCATACCCCGCTGCCTGGTCAGATTTCTCCCTGCCGGTCGAAATGACATGGGTGATTCCAGTCGAAATGACGTCCGGGCAGTGCTGGACACACTGCTTGCCGCCATCGCTACTGGGGCTAGTCTGCTCACGGAGCCTGCGATCCGGTAACATCCTCAATAGCCAGTAGTATCAACTGCTTCTCTCCAGGCTTGTTCAATATTCTTCTCGCGTTCAGTATCATTTTTTTTCGACCGATATTCGGAAAGTCATGACCCATCTCAATTCTCTCAAATGCCGTTTTTTGCTTCAATACATCATCAAGTAGTTTCCTTAACGAAGGAATGTCCCACTGTCGTTCGCCAATTTCATAGAAATACCGTCCAACAGTCTCTTGCTGTGTGACCCGAAAGTCGCTGTAAAAGGAACGGTTGGCAGAGACAATCAACAGTTTGTCATTCATGATGATCAGGGGTTGCGTTATTGTGTCCACTATACATTCCGAATAGTCGAGCGCCGACTGAACCTCTCCCTGGGCCTGTTTTATCCCGGTAATATCCGTAAACGTCAGTACCACGCCTTCGATTACATTATCCAGTGTCCGATAGGGCAACATCCGGGTGAGGTACCATGAGTGATCGGTTGTTTGAACTTCCTTTTCTTTGGACACAAGAGAATCAAGGACTATTTGCGCGTCCGCAACCAGGTCTTCTCCTTCAATATTTGACTTGACGTCGGCCAACGGTCTACGAACGTCTGTCGGAACCAGTCGATACAATGCGGCGGCCTCGCTGGTGAAACGTTTTATGGCAAGCTTTTCATCGAGAAAGATTGTGGCGATGTTAGTGTTATCGAGAAGGTTTTTCATATCATTCTGCATGCCGGCCAGTTGTTCTATTTTTGCCTGCAATTCGGAATTTACCGTCACCAGTTCTTCATTGACCGATTGAAGTTCCTCTTTTGAGGTTTCGAGTTCTTCGTTGGTAGACTGTAATTCTTCATTTGTTGACTGAAGCTCTTCGTTAGTTGACTTGAGTTCTTCGTTCGAGGCCTGAAGTTCCTCTATGGAAGCCTGCAGGTTCTCCTTTGTGTACAGTAGTTCCTGTTCGAGATCTTCGGCCCGTTGACTCTCACCTGATTTTGTCGGCGATTTGCGCCTTGTTCTTGTTCCTCTTGTTTTGGGGTCTATCTCCTCGAATGACACGATCAGGTATTCCTGAGGCGAACCCGGCTCAGAAAGTGGCCTTACAGTGAGGTTCACGCCCTGGACGCCGCCATTGGTACTGACCGGAAGAGCGGCGCAGACGACCTGTTTCTTTTGGGTGGCCGCTGTTAGAATCGCTGCCCTGAGTTCCAACTGAAGCTCTTCGCGAGCCATTTCTATGACATTGAGACTCGCCTGGCCAGGGGCCGGACGGAGGAATTTACCAGTTTCGCCATTTACAAAGAGAATATTTCCCTTTTCATCGGTTATCACAGAAGGCGGAGCGTAATACTGGAGCAGCGCCCTCCGCGCGATGTCGGCGAAGTTGACGTCCTTTCCCTTCTTTGATGCCTCGTCCACAGCTATTGTGGTGCGGTCACTGGTCCAGGACAACCCTTCCGCCATCACTCTACGAGTGGAATCCATGGATTGTTTCGCCATATAGAATTTCCATTTTCTGCTGACCGGCGCAAAGAGGTCAGTCTGGCTCCCAATACTTTCCGAAGGGCTTAGGATCAGGATTCCACCGGGTTTCAAAGCATAATGAAAGGTTGGGATCAGCCGGTTCTGAAGTTCAGGTTCGAGGTAAATGAGCAGGTTCCTGCAACTGAAAAGATCAAGTTTGGTGAAAGGAGGGTCTTTAATCACATTCTGCACGGCGAATACGATCATTTCGCGGATTTCCTTCTTGACCCGGTAGCCCGTCTCCTCCTTTAAGAAAAACCTTCGCAATCTTTCAGGGGATACATCTATGGAAATGTTCGGTGGATAAGAGCCGGCCAGCGCGACAGCTATGGCGTCGTCATCAATGTCCGTGCTATAGATCTGGACTTTGAATTCCAGCTTCGATTCATCCATGTACTCCCGGAAGGTCATTGCAATCGAATAGGCTTCTTCGCCGGTTGCGCACCCTGCTACCCACACCCTGAAGACATAATTCTCCGGTTTGTGCTCGAAGAGTTTAGGCAAAATATCCATTTTTAGCGTGTCAAAGGCTCCCGCGTCTCTGAAAAAGCTCGTTACATTGATGAGAAGTTCCTTGAAGAGCAGGCTCACTTCCTCTGCATGCTCCTGAAGGTAACGGGCATAAGTGGCAGTGTCATTTATGCCATACGCGATCATCCGGCGTTCTATGCGTCGTCTGATGGTGTTTTGTTTGTATAGTGAAAAGTCGTGACCGGTCCTGGACCTCAAAACCGCCATGATCTTGTTGAGAGCGCTTGTAACCGGCGGTAAAGTGGGTTGTGGTTTGATCCCTCTATCGAAGAATGTTTCCACGTATGCGGTCAACTGTTCCGGTATCTTTTCCACCGGTAAGACATAAGTGGCCAGACCGCTATTGGCGGCGCTACTCGGCATGCCGTCATATTTGGCTGTGGCTGGGTCCTGCACGAAAGAGACGCCGCCTGCGCCGTGGATGGCCCTTAGCCCAAGCGTGCCGTCGCTGCCACTGCCTGATAGGATCACACAAATCGCCCTTTCTCCCTGATCCTCAGCCAGAGAGCGAAAGAATGAATCTATCAGCATCCGTTGTCCACGAGGGTTTTCGGGCAGACTTAGCTGGAGGGCGCCATGAAATATCGTCATGTCACGGTTGGGTGGGATCACGTAGACGTTGTTCCTGGCTACCGGCATCCTGTCCTTAGCCTCTACAACAGGCATCGTGGTGGTGCGCTGAAGGATCTCGGTCAGCATGCTCGCATGACCCGGATCAAGGTGGGGTATCAGCACAAAAGCCATTCCACTGTCAGGCGGCGTATGACGAAAGAATTGCTCAAAGGCTTCCAGTCCACCTGCTGAGGCGCCAATTCCGATTATTGGGAAGTTGTTGTCCTGCTTGTCTTTTCCTTTTGCATCGGGGGACGCTTTAGACTTTTTGTCACTTATCTTTCTGAGAGCCATGATGTTCTCCTGGATGAGGAGGCTGACTTATCGGTTAAAATGCCCTGTGCTCGTTTGTACAGTTACGGAGATGATATCGTTGGGTTGAGTGGTTGAAATGTGGACGCCTGTTCGTGTTCGCGGCGCATATTTTTCTAGTACGAACAGTGACTTTTTATATCGAACAAAGTAAGCCATAAGCTAAGCTAAGCTAAGCTAAGCTAAGCTAAGCTAAGCTAAGCTAAGCTAAGCTAAGCTAAGCTAATTTTAATTTACAGGGTATAAGTTAGCAAGATTATAATTAGAACTATTATAAATAAGTTGAGGCTCAGAGGCGGTGAGAGAATAGCTCTTAATATTTTACGGATATATCATCAAGGCAGGAGCGGCAAAATTACAAACGTGAAAATAGCCTCACAATTCATAACGATTGCTGACATATTACCTGGGACCTCAGTGTTGCTAATCCTTTTTGCAAAATAGTATTACACTGCTGGTCTGGCCGTCTCCGTCGTGGATGTTGACCTCAGTGGCTTCTGTGTACTCCAGAATGCTCCGGGCTTTCTCCACCACGCCTGTGGCGCCGTGACAGATCACAATGAACCTGTCGGCCTTTAACATGGTTTCATACTTGATTGCGCTGTCTTTTGGGATGCCAATACTGAACAACCCGGCGCCGACGGCTCCAAGGTTGCCTACAATTACAGCCCCTTCCAGCGCTTTCACTATCGAACTCCCCAGTGGGCCCGCCACTGCAATGGGACCTAGACCGGGGACAAAAAAGAAGCCGGCTCCGGACAGCAATCCCCAGAGCCCATCCCAAAAACCGCCTATCTTCCCCCAGGCCATCATCCGGTCCCCAGTATTATAGTATGCGACCACATGCTCATCAGAGTGATAGACCTTCCCCGCCACAGAAAGCGTCTTCATATCAAGCCCCGCCTTCTGGAGTTCCATGACAGCAGCCTCCGCCGCAATGTGGGTTTTGTACACTCCCGCGATCGCTTTGTTTCCTGTCATGTTCATGTCTTTTTTCTTCGCGTTGTAATTCAGTTTTCGCTACGGATAAAAACCTTACCTTGTCCAAATCCAGGCAACTCTGTAGAAAATTAGCTAGGGACAGTAATTCCAAAAAATATGGCCTCAGTTACCGGATCATGATCCGGAGAACTCAAAAACGTTTCAGAGAAAGTAATAAAGACAGTTTTAGCCTTGCCACAGGTGAGCACATTTCGTGCCAACTGCGAAAAACAGAACAATCTGCTAAAAAATGTAAGCTAATTAGTCTGTTAGATATGAGTGAAGAAATCTTCGGTGAGTTGCAAAGCGTTAAAAACCAAAATGAGGCGAGTATAATGTGCCCGAAAAATGGACCATAGAATTCCTGATGTGTGTTTTATCAAGGAGTTACACCTTAGCCTGGCGTCTTAATGTCGGTCAATAGGGTTTTTCTTGTGTCCGATTTTAGTGCCGATTCCCAATCCGCCTTACTTACAAAATCCCCTGTTTTCGTTGACACTGAATCTTAATTGTCGCTGGACCTTTTTTATCTTCGTCAAAATGAAAGTTGTCGAGTTTTAATTGTTTTTGAAAATACCAGCAGGCGTCGAACAAGGGAAGCCCTGCCCTGCTAAGTCTTCGGTGTAAGCGCTACAGGAAACAGAACCCGGATTGTATTTCCCTTCCCCATCTCGCTATCAACTAATATGGCGCCCTGATGCCCCTTTACAATCCCGATCACTTCAGCCATGCCAAGGCCGCGAATACCCCAGACCGCCCACCACCCCTTTCCACAACTTCGTCCCAGACACTCGGTGTAATGGTAATCCTGCCAAATATCTTTTCCAACAGAGCTAGTTGACCTATCCTCGTCAAAGGGATCAAGACTGAAGGATCACTAATCACCCAACGCATATAGAATATCCTCTTCCAGATCGGCCCTGCTTGGATAATCTTCCAAGGGACAAAATGCAAGGAGTCGGCATCAATCAAAGGTCCCACTATATTTGTATCAAAATTCATGCGGATAATATTCAAAAAGTTATAATTCCCAAGGTGAAAGTGAATTGATCGACAAACACTCAAGACAGCGGTAAAAATCGAACATGCAAAGATTGTAGATTAGTCAGATCTGGAGGCCCAATGGGCGACCTGACATCAATTGACTGGCGTGGAGTTTTGATCCTAATTGGGCTGGCCTACGCCCCCGGGGCCTTTTGGTTGTGGTATTTTTACAGGAAAGACCTCGAACCCGAACCGTTGAGTGTAATCCGTAACTGTTTTCTAGCCGGCATGGCCGCCGTGCTACCAGCGATCATCCTGGAGCAATTTTTCAAATTCGGCGGCGTGATATTCGTTTCAGTTGTCGTTGCGCCCATTGTGGAAGAATGCCTCAAGTTTAGCGCATGCTTTTTAGTAGCGTACAGGGGAAAAGATTTCGATGAACCGATGGATGGGATCATTTGCGCCGTTTCTGTGGCTATTGGATTTGCTTCATTAGAGAACATTTTTTATATTTTCCAAGCATACCATAACGGTCTGTCCACTTTACCCACAGTAGCGATCCTTAGAGCTTTTTTTTCCGTTCCCGGTCACGCGCTTTTCAGCGTCATGTGGGGGTACGCTCTAGGAAGGGCCAAGTTCACAGACTACCACACGGGCAAACGGCTGATTTTTGTTGGCCTCGGACTTGGCATAGCAGCACATTCAGTATTCAACATGATGGCTTTCTTAGAGCCGTTCTGGGCGCTTGGTATGATGATGTTCATCCCTGTCGTGTGGGGCTTTGCCAATAGTAAAATCGCCGAAGCCGTTCAATTGTCGCCCCATTCCGCAAAAGCGAACTTCCGGGCAAAGCTTTGGGAGTTAAAGAAGAACGTGATTAGTGACGCAAACGCGGGACAGTGGTACGAAAATCGTTTCATAGTGGTGGTGCTGCTATTCTTTGTGTTTTTTCCAGTTGGCTTTTATGCCTTGTACAGAAACTCAACTCTTTCAAGGCCCGAAAAGGCCGCCTACATTGTTTTGTGGTTGGTTTGGATCGGGATTGGTTGGACAGGCATGAAATGATTCTATTTGCCGCTTACAGATTCATGGCA
>JAZDKD010000215.1:0-7443 GCA_043803345.1 Pseudomonadota bacterium | reverse complement strand
TTGTCGTTCATGATTTGTTTGGTGTTTGGTCTTCCAGGGCTATATTATTTTCTCAAGAGTCCGAGCGCTAATAATGTAAATTGAAACGTAAACCCCAGAAGACAAGCCGTCAAAACTCTTAATCACAGAGCCTGTGGCCGGTTTGCAATTGCAATCAAACTATCAGCAAAGGCTTAGGGGGTTCTTTGGCGATCCTTTCTCCGAGCGAGGCCCCGCATCGCACGCACATATACTCATATTTGTCACCCTCTGGAAGCACAAGCAACAGTCTTTCCCTTACAGGCATGGAAGCTTTGCAATTAGGGCAGTACAATTCAGTCGCTTTAAAACTGTCAAATTGCTTCCTTTTGTTTGCTCCTGGGGCCTGACGTTGGATCGGCGCTCGTACGAACTTCTTCATAGAGACTCCTTCTTGGTTTTAACCTGACAAAATTTTCAGGGCGCTCAACCTACATTTAAAAATTAATACGGTAGGCGATGATATTCAAGTCAAAATTCTGATAATGTGTGCGCCAGGAGCTGTTGACTTAGATCGGTTTTGAGGTAATCTTAAAAATGTTAATGATGAGTCGAAACGTTAGATTTAAATGAAACAGGTCAAAACCACTTAAACAGTCTCAGGAGCTTGGAAATGCACAGGCCGAAAATCAGTATTTTCAATCGCTATCTTATCTTATGCGCTACACTATCTATAGTTTTCTTGTGTGGAGTTTTCGAAGATCATTGCTTTGCCGAGCTGTCTGATCAAATACTTTCCATCGGGACCGGAATTCAGTACCCAGGCGGTCAGAGAACAATTCCTTTGATTCAAGAATTCAACGAAGGGGGAATTCACACAAAAGAACAACTGATGCCCGGGTCAATTTCCTTGAAACCTCTCACTGAAGATCGAATTCGACTGGCATCCATTGGTTCAAATTCTCTGGTGAACAATTCTTCTGCTTTGCTCGACGCGAAGGGTCATTTGGAGCAAGTCGGTAAACGGGTAGGGCAACCATTAGATTTGTATTCACGATTTCAAATAGAAGTGGAGCGCTCAAGTTACAACGTAAAGCTCTTCGGTTGCGACGATGAAGGAAAAAAAGACTTGCTGTTTTCGTGCAAGGCCGGTCTGGGATCCCCCGAGTATCCTACGCCTAGAGGAACATTCTATATATTACGTATTTTTGATAACCATCCATTGTGGATTCCGCCAGATCGAGAGTGGGCGTATGGGCAGTCGCCTAGCCGATCAGTTTACGGTGGACACATGATGCCTTTTTTCTCAAAGGTTCAGGCATTCAAGCTGCCGGTAAATGACGACCTGGAGACTGAGACCGATGCTGTGGCCCCTCCAATGAAAATGGTGGATATGGGAGCATACCGGATACACGGAACAGATTCCCCTTGGAGTGTGGGATCCGCTCAGTCCCACGGGTGCGTCAGATTGGTGAACTCTTCGGTAGCCCAGTTGGCAGACACTTTAAAGATGTATGTTGGCACGACCACCAGAGGAGAAAACCCTAATGGAGTTTTCATAAACCTTGCCAGACCGGTAAAGATAACCCTCTACTGAAAAGAATGGAAAAACGAACTATTTGCGGCCCATTCGTCGGCGTAATTCATCGTAAGTAATTCTGACCAAGATGGGTCGCCCGTGAGGACAAACCTCAGATGGCCCGTCCGTGGTGTCGAGACTAGTCAATAATTTCCTGATTTCTTCCACTTCTAAACCTGGGGTTTCTTTTACCGCCGCCTTGCATGCCAGACTTTTCAAGAGGTTGTCCCTAAGAGACTCAGTGTCAGCGGCAAGGCCAGTATCCAGGGCAGTATCCACAAATTCCCTAATCGTCTCGTTAAGATCCGTCACCAGAAGCCATGAAGGGATTGATCGCACTAAAAATGTATTGGAGCCGAACTCCTCCATCACGAAGCCGGAGTTCTGAAGTACTTCGAGATTTTCCCGCAATGCTTCCGATTCCAGCGCCGTAAGTTCCATGACTTCCGGAATCAAAAGATCTTGCGATTCAGGTGAATGATCCGGTTTGCTCGAATTACAGAGCGCGTTAAATATGAGTCTTTCATGAGCAGCGTGCTGGTCCATTACTATCATGGCGTTGTCATCATTGAGTAATATGAAAGAGTTAGGCAACTTGCCTATAATGTGAAGGTCTGAGAATCTCGGTTCACTTACGGTTGAACCACCACAGGAATCAGGTTGCGGTGAGTTCCCAGGAAACTCAGACCTCCCCCTCTGAACCTGTGATTCGTGTAATCCATTACGGTTTTGATCTTGCGGCGCATATCGGAAAACTTCAGTACTCGTTGAACTTGGACCGCCCCAACTGGTCGATACTATTTTTTCCAAAAACGATCCCCGGATGGCCTCGTTGACTCCATTAAAAATCAGGTTGGAGATATTAACCGGCTTTAGGAATCTGACTTCAGCTTTCTGCGGATGGACATTTACGTCAACCTCCTCCGGGGGAGTTTGAATAAATACCAGCGCCATAGGAAATCGTCCCCGTTCTATGAGGTTGGAAAATGATTTCATAATCGCAGCGTTGACAAGCCTGTCTCGAACAGGCCGTGAGTTTACAAAGGTGAAGATGTGACGAATCGAAGACTTTGTGTAAGGAGGTTTCGCAAAATACCCGGATAGAGACGATCCTTCCAACTCGTAATGCAATTCCACGAAATTCTCAACAATGTCCGCAGAGAACAGGCCGTAGACTCTTTCCTTAAGTGATTTGGCTATCGGGGCTTGAATTCTTGTTTTTTCTTCGTCAATAAACGTGAATCCTATGGAAGGGTTTGCCAGGGCGACTTTTAGAATGAGATCATGAATGTGACCGGATTCGAAAGCCGCGCTCTTGAGATATTTTCGTCGAACGGGAGTGTTGTAAAACAGGTTACGAACTTCAATAATTGTGCCTTGGTTCATTGCAAAAGGTTCGCTGTTGTTAAGTGAGCCACCCTGCAAGTTTATCGCTATCCCAACTTCACCATATTCATCCTTTGTCATTAATCGCATTCTGCACACAGAGGCGATGCTCGCCAAAGCCTCGCCTCGAAATCCCATTGTCGGTATGCCAGTCAGATCTCTTTCGGATATCAACTTCGAAGTCGCATGCCGTTCAAGGGCCAGGAAGGCGTCGTCCCGTGACATTCCCACGCCGTTGTCTTTAACTCTGATAAGCTTTTTGCCACCATCGTGAATTGCCAGTTCTATAGATTGGGACTTGCCGTCTATAGAATTTTCGACAAGTTCTTTCACCACTGAGGCTGGCCGTTCAACAACCTCGCCGGCTGCGATCCGGTTGATGACATTTTCGTTTAGTATTTGAATTCTGTTAGACATATAAATTTGGCTACGGCGGCCCGCCTGCTGTGGCGTCTATCCGAGGAACTCTCATGAAAAGAGCCGGTTCTGGTCTGTTTTCCTTTCGAGGTTGAAATGCTCATATGCTCTTCTTGTAGCCATCCTTCCCCTGGGGGTTCGGTCTATGAATCCTTCTTTGACAAGATATGGTTCGTAAACGTCCTCTAGTGTTTCGCTTTCTTCTCCTATTGCAGCGGCCAGTGTTTCGATTCCAACCGGGCCACCGTCGAATTTGAAAATTATGGTTTCGAGAAATTTTCGATCCATGTTGTCCAGACCGAACAAATCTACATCGAGCATATCAAGGGCCCGACGCGCAGTGTCAATGTCAATAAGGCCAGACCCTCGAACTTGAGCAAAATCCCTGACTCTCTTGGTCAGCCTGTTTGCTACCCTTGGTGTCGCCCTGGATCTTGTCGCTATTTCCACGGCCCCTTCTTCGGTAATTTCAGTCTTTAATATTTTTGACGAACGCTTGACGATTTTCCTTAGCTCATCCTCAGAGTAAAAATCGAGGTGGAACATAATGCCAAACCTGTCACGCAAAGGGTTGGAAAGTAACCCTGTTCTGGTCGTGGCTCCCACGAGAGTGAAGGGCGAAAGCTCGAGGTTGATTGTCCTGGCGCTGGGACCTTGTCCTATTATGATATCGAGCTTGAAATCCTCCATGGCCGGATATAGAATTTCTTCCACGGAAGCTGACAACCGATGAATTTCATCGATGAAAAGGACATCGCCCTTTTCCAAGTTTGTAAGTATTGCCGCAAGGTCTCCGGCTTTTTCAATTGTAGGGCCCGAAGTGGTCCTGATTTGTGATCCCATTTCATGAGCGATTATGTTGGCGAGGGTAGTTTTTCCTAAGCCAGGAGGGCCATGGAAAAGTATGTGATCAAGGGATTCCCCCCGTTGGGAAGCCGCCTGGATAAAAACAGAAAGATTGTCTTTGAGTCTTTCCTGTCCGATGTAATCTAAAAGACGCCTAGGTCTGAGATCAATCTCGTTTTCCTCACTGTCTGTTATAGGATGTCCGGATATTATTCTTTCTTTTTTCATGATTGTTCTTCCGCAAACTCTACCATTTCAACGTGCGCTATGAGTCAACCGAGTTCTTATTCCATCACTCGAAATAAATAACTAGTAGAATTCTATCACAAGATTTCCCATATCTTGCGATAATCACGCGCTTCATTGAAACTTTTGACTGTACATGATAATCAGGGAATCGAAACTTACAGTTATGGATTATCTGCAATGTGCGTTTTCAGAGCCGTAAAGCTTGTGAGCGCGAGAACTATTTAAAATATATTCGGATAACAGCAATTAAAATAGACACTTATATAAACATCGTGATCGGAGGTTGGGACAAATGTCAGGGCACAATAAATGGAGCACCATCAAGCACAAAAAGGGCGCTGCGGACGCCAAAAGAGGGAAGGTTTTTTCCAAGCTCATCAAGGAACTTACCATCGCCGCACGAATGGGCGGTGGAGACGCGGATGGCAATCCTCGCTTGAGAACAGCATTGAACGCTGCGCGTAACGCCAACATGCCCAAAGAAAACATCGAAAGAGCTATCAAAAGGGGAACCGGGGAGATCGAGGGCGTGAATTACGAAGAGATTATTTACGAAGGATATGGCCCCGGTGGAGTGGCAGTAATGGTTGAAGCGCTTACTGATAACAAGAACAGGACAGTCGCTGAAATCAGGCACATCTTTGACAAGTACAACGGTAACCTTGGAGAGACAGGCTGCGTTAACTGGATGTTTCAGAAAAAGGGCATGATTGTAATCTCTGCCGAAGGTCTGACCGAGGATGAGGTTATGGAATTGGCTCTGGAAAATGGCGCCCAGGATGTGGCGGTTGAGGAGGACTCGTTTGAGATTTCCGTTGACCCGTCAGATTTTGAATCTGTTCGAAAGGCTGTCGAAGACAGAGGATGGAAAATTGATGATGCAGAGATAACGATGGTACCGCAAAACACACTTAAACTCGATGGAAAAAAAGCGGAGCAGATGCTCAAAATGATGGACACCCTGGATGATCACGACGATCTTGAAAGAGTTTATGCGAACTTCGACATCTCAGAAGAGGAAATGATGAATCTGTCGGCTCAAAGCTAAATATTTCAGCTACTGGCCCAAGGTATAATAGAAAGTTTTGTATGGAGGATGGGTATTGCTAATACTGGGCGTTGATCCCGGGACTGTCAAAACGGGATATGGAATCGTGAGTAATGACGGTTCCAGTCCGGTCTTCGTAGCAGGAGGGGTTCTGCGAACTCGAGGAAAGCAGACGCATTGGTCAAAATTGCTCACCATTTACAGCGCATTGGACGAGATAATTAAGGATTACCGGCCCACCGAGATGGTAGTCGAATCGCTGTTTCATTCTGTTAACAGTCAAAGCCTCATAAAGCTTGGCCAGGTCAGAGGAGTGATACTTCTTTTGGGCGCTTCGCACGGCATGAATATATTTGAATACAGTCCACGGGAGATAAAGCAGGGAATCACGGGATACGGGCATGCGGATAAGGCTCAGGTCATGTACATGATTCAAAAGATTCTGAGCGTTTCCTCCATTGAATCATCGGATCAGTCGGACGCATTGGCAATGGCTACTTATCATGCGCACTCTCACATGCCTCAGAGGATTGTCAAATGATAGCGTGCTTGAGAGGGCCCCTTATTCATAGGGACGTCAACAGAGTCATTGTGGATGTTCACGGAGTTGGATACAATGTTTTTGTGTCTTTGAACACTCTAGGGCTGTTACCGGAAAGTGAAGAGGCCATTCTGCTTATTCACACCGCCTTCAGGGAAAATTCCCTCGAACTGTACGGTTTCGCCACTCATGACGAGAAAAGTCTTTTTGAAATGTTGATATCAGTATCAGGGATTGGTCCCAAGACTTCTCTCACAATATTGTCTGGAATTTCCCCGCTTGAATTCAGGGACGCAATTTTTACGAAAGACCTGGCCAAACTAAGTTCTATACCTGGAATAGGCAAGAAATCCGCAGAGAGAATCGTTGTCGAACTAAAAGAGAAGATAATGAAGCTTTCGCCGAAGGATCAGACGAAAACAGCGGGTGGTCTTAGCAAAAACCTTGAAGAAGATCTCACATCTTCACTCATTAATTTGGGATATAAGCAAAAAATCGCAGCGGAAACTGCGCATAAAGTTATGGAACACGCTGAACCAAACATATCCTTGGAACAGGCTGTGAAACTGGCGTTCAAGGATCTTGTCAAGTAAGTTTCGGACCATAGAATCGATACTCACCATTTGAAATCACCCACAGGCACTGAGGAGAAAAAGCTATGAAATTTGTTGTCATAGGCGGCGACGCCGCTGGAATGAGCGCTGCTTCCAAGGCCAAGAGAAACAAACCAGATCTGGAAGTCATAACCGTGGAAGCTTCACAGGATGTGTCATATTCGGCCTGTGGAATGCCTTACAATATCGCCGAACCTGAACGCAAAATGGACGACCTGATAGTTCGCAACGCCGAGGTATTCAGAAGTAAGCAAGGCATAGATCTTCGGCTTGGCCACAAGGCGGTTTCAATAGACAGGAGTAATAAAAAGATAATTTGTGAAGTTGAGGGAAATGGCAAAGCGGAGATCAGTTACGACAAACTACTTATTGCCGCTGGAGCGCGACCTATTCGTCCTGAATTACCAGGAATAGATCTTCCCGGAGTGATGGCCCTGAAATCCCTTGAGGATGGTAGAGCGATAAAGCAATTTCTTGGAGAGAAGACTGTAAAGAAGGTTCTGATCGTAGGAATGGGGTATATCGGATTGGAGATGGCCGAGGCCTTTCATGCTAGAGGAGCAGAAGTCACGATGGTAAAACCCGGCCAGAGGCTTCTCGCTTTCATGCCTGAAGAGATGGCGGAACTGGTAAAACAAGAACTTTCCAACAAGGGGGTGCAGTGTTTTCCGGGGGTAGCGGTAAATTCTCTTCATGATGATGGAGCGGGGATAAAAGTTTGCTTATCATCTGGCGACATTCAAGTGGATCTTGTGCTGGTTAGCGTTGGAATTACTCCCAATTCCGAATTGGCTGCCGGCGCAGC
>JAZDKD010000214.1:0-2082 GCA_043803345.1 Pseudomonadota bacterium | reverse complement strand
TCTGGAGGTGATGTCAATTGCATCACTTTGCATCGGCTACTTCAGTTTTGGCGTTCGAGAGGCTGTTGGAGTCGGTGTGCCGTACTTGACGTTGGATGTGGCGGGTTTGGCCGATTATCCCAGCTTTGGTGAAACAGGTGTGTCCATGTACCGCCGATGGTCTGGGCCGAACGGTTTCTTTAACTATCCGGGCGTGGTGTGGAAACAGACGGGACTGGAAATTCTACGAGATCTGTCGAGACAGTCACTCTCCGATTTCAGCTTGGATGCTCGCCAGCGTGAGAGTTACTTTCGACGTTATCTTGGCACGCCAAATGAGCCGAATTCAGAAGTGTTTCTAGACGAGGTAGCAGCGTTGATTGGTCGGTACAAGGTGACTTAATTTGGTTGGACATGCCGGATGGATGGTCGGGGTGTCGGACGATCGGCATTGTTCGTGACGTGCAACATCTTTGTTCAAGATGATTGGTTTTATGACAAGACTGATAGCATTGTACATTTGTACGGCGTTGAAACCAAGCGCTGGCAGATATCCTTCGTTTCTGCGAAAGCATGTAAAAACTCTGCTGAGACTGATTCAATTCAAGTTTCTGCGTTTGTTTACGTCAATTACGCTCGAAACAACAGCCTACTGCAATCGGGAGTGTGAATTTTGTCCCAATCATCCAAAGTATCCAAAGAGGGGAAAAGGCTTGATGAGTGAAGCAGCGTATCGAAAGGCTGTCAGCGAGCTTGGTAATATTAACTATGTAGGACGAATCTCACCACATTTATATGGTGAACCGTTGTTGGATAAGAGATTGAACGAATTAATTCGTTTTACCCGCGAAGCTTGTCCTTATGCCAATATTATGGTCATGTCGAACGGAGACATGTTGACAGAAGCAGTGTTGAAGGAACTTATTGCATCGGGAATGGATGAGATCTATGTCACATGTTATGATGAGGCGATTCCTGAAAGGCTGTCCACGCTGGCAAAGCAGTATCGCAGCTATGTGACGATTAGGCTGTTCCGAAACGTGGAGAAGAGAAATAGGGCGGGTATTATAGATAATGTTCCAAAGGCCTTGGACAGCATGAGCCCATGTCCTCGACCTGCTTCTCAAATTGTCGTTAATTGGCATGGGGATATTGTGCTCTGTTGTAATGATTACTACGGCAAATATCTATTTGGGAATGTTGAAGAGAAGGGTTTGGTCGATATATGGCAATCGCAGGAGTATTCGAAGTTCAAGAATGTTCTTTTGAGACCTGGCGGGCGGCAGGATGTTGATTTGTGTAAACAGTGCAACGGATAGGGTGAGCGTTGCTGACGCTGTTGCGTTGCTGCCTGAAGAACTGTTATGGGAATAAAGGACATCTTAAGAAGAACAGGGACATATGTATCAATCCGGGCAATTGATTGCGCCTCCGGATTTTTGATCAATTCACATCCTGAATGGAATCCAAGGCATTGGTCAAATCGTGAGATACTCAAGTACGGGAATATCTATAAAGGCGATGTTGTTAATATTAGCGCTTGGAAAGACGGCGACAAGGAAGGCGGGCGGTATCGCGATTATTTTCCTAATGCCAAGTCATATACTGTTACGAACTTTGGATCTGAAATGGAGTCCAGTGGTTATGAGAATGAGAAGGAACTGGATCTTTCAAGACCATATAGTCGAGATCTTGGCAAATATGATCTTGTGTTTTCTCATACAGTTCTTGAACATGTGTTTCAGGCCGATGTTGCCATTGACAATCTCTGCCGACTCTCACGTGATACCATAATGACAGTTGTTCCGTTCATTCAGGTTCTGCATTGGCGCGGTAATGCCTACCGCGACTATTGGCGGTACAGCCCTTTTGCGTTACAGGAGATATTTGAAAAGCGCGGTTTTAAGACATTGTATTTGAGCTGGAACGACGACACACCACTTATGAATGTGTATCTCTTTCATATCGCCTCGTGTCGTCCTGATGCATATAAAGATATTTTCCCAGTGTATCGAGAGCCTGATTTCTTGGAAAGAGCTCCTGGAAATGTGTTTAACATGAGTCTTTGGCCCAAACCAGAACAGACTTCATTGAAGTCTGTTC
>JAZDKD010000213.1:0-3425 GCA_043803345.1 Pseudomonadota bacterium | reverse complement strand
TATCCATGTATTTAAGAATGTCGTCCAATTGCCCCATGAATTTGATTTTTTCGTCGTGCGACAGCGCCAATCTTCCTAGGACCGAAACATAATCTACCTGTTCTATTGTAATTTTCATTTTTCCCAACGATTACAAAATAGATATTACAATTAAATTGTTAAGGCGCCATGACTTTAAACCTATGAAGTTAATGATGTCAAGCTGGAGTTGGCCCCAACTTAGGCGACAAATGCCTTTGATTTTTCTGGCGCTCTATCAAATGGTTGCGCTCTCCACAGGTGGGCTTTCATTCGGATCCTTCAAGGTATTGACTCCAGACACCTCTGAATCTTGATCCCGGAAACAACAGCCTCATGAAAAGCTCACGATCGAGTGGTCCTGCCCCCAAATATGAACTTGACTGAACTGGTCGTCCATGTTGGTCAACCATAGCGTCCCATCTAAAATTATTTCCTTGGATCCGTGTTTCTGGCTTAAGGATTGGCTGAACGGAAATCTTATTTTGGCCAATCAGACATTCGCCCAAGCCCGCTGACTTTGGATTTCCATGGCACTCGTGGCATTGCTTCCCTTTTTCCTGGATTGTGTGAGGTGAATAGGGGTTCATTAATAGTCCTGGTTTGCCCATTGAGGTTGTTGGGATTACACTGTCGAGCATCACAGATCCGTCAGCTTTGACCCATGAAATCACATACTGTCGCATTGGCCTCATAACCGATACCTTTCCGACGGGATCCAGTCCCAGTGGCGGATTGGCCCACCTTCGCATCGTAAACCCCCTGAACCACGCCCCAGGTCTAGATTCATCGCTTAGCCAGTCTTTGGTCACTGGAAGCGTCCAATCGTTTTCTGGCATTGGCGCCTTGTAAGGTTTGTTTGGAGGCACTAGGGCCGCATAATCACCGACAAATTTATTCAAGAGCGCTTGAATCTGAGGATCATTTTGGGAGGAATTAATTGACCACATCCAATATTCAGCCCGTTCATCGAGCATAAGATGGAATCCATAATCTTGAAAGGACCAACCAGCGTGACATGCGCTGCACTGAAGCTTCTTATGCTTATCGATATCGTGGGCTACGACTCTATTTCGTCTAACAGGAACCAGTTTACATGTTCTATTCGTAAGAGTGAATGCGTCATCCTCCGCTCGGGCAACCAAGGGATGATCGAAATTCACGTGGCACCCTTCACAGGAAATCTTCCGAGCATGGCCACCAAGAAACTCAGATTTCCATTTGCCATGGAGTTGATCCGAAGGATGGCAGTTTGAGCATATTAACCCCCTCCTGAAATGTATGTCAGATCTGAGGGTGTGTTGCTCTGAACCATAAATTCTCATGGGTTGAGCGCCGTCAATGATGGGAGAGGAGAAGCCACGGTTGAAATCCTTCTCAAACAGGCCAACGTAATCACATCCTATATGGTTAGAATTATGACATTTCAGACAGGGTGTCATGCCTAATGATTTTACGATAGCATGTTCTTGAGGCTTGTTGGAATCCCGGTTCGAATACGGAACGTGACAAGCGGAACATCCTTGCCCTCTTTGCTCGCCAACTCGATCAGAGCCACGAGTGTACAGGTGGCATCTTAAACATGATCGCCTTAGAAGATCATCGCAAAGACTTGTCAGAATCGACTTGAGTTCTCCTCTTGTGTTGGATGGTTGAGTTTCTCTAAATCCGGTCAAGTGGGGGAATGGAACTTCATTCAGTCCGGATGTCTCTCTGACTCCATGATTAAAAACACCCTGATTCTGGCTCCCAAATGCAAACCTGGTATGATTTATCAATCTTGGAGCAAGGGCCATATTAGAAACTTTGACATGATCGGCATGTTCAGGATGACACCTTCCGCAGGTTAAATCGATGTGATCCAGACTCCCTGGATCAATTACAAGCCCAGCATGAGCATCATCTTTTTCGATAGAAAGGGGGTTTCCCAGATGGCATACGTTGCAAGAAAACGCATGTTTGCTGTCCATATCCTTGTTATCAGGATGACATTTTACACATGAACCCGGATCTCTGCACTGGCATCTAGGGCCAATCAGAGGGGTTTCGCCCCACCATTCCGGATAGAGTTTTCTGGGTACGGAAGATTCAGTTTCCGTCAAAGGAGGTACCAGCAGAGTGTCGCAGGGACCAAGTTCACCAAATCCCAGCCAGATAGCAAATAGGAACGAAAACACTATTAATTGGGGGTAAGTCAATAGTCTTGTGGATAGCCTACTCTCTGTTACACAGACTTGGGAAGATGCCCACGAACTCAACTTCGTGGGTCACAGTTGCTCGACGAATCAACCAGGCTACTTCATTTGTGAAATTATTCTCTCTAGCTGGGCCGTTGGCAATGCTCCTCCACCAGGATTATTGCGCGCAAAATTTATCAATATATCCTGTATTGATCTTAAGGCCATTGCATAATTCGGATGTTGAGGAGGTATGCCATTTAAAATAAGGATATGAGCCGCAGCTTCGGATTCCCTACCGGGCGTTAGATTAAGTGGGTTAGGCCATACGACTTCCGGTTTCTTCACTTGAGGCTTGGGCTCGGGTTGCGGCCTCTGAATTTGAGGCTCCCGTGTCTCTGTTTCTCTTTTAGTGGGCTTTTGGGGTTCTTCCTTCACAGAAGGCTGCTTTTCGACCGCAGCGCCCTTAGCTCCTATACAATGGTCGTGATTCCTGAAGCACTTCAGTCGACATTGCTCAGCATAATACTCGTCATAACCCGAGTTGTTGCAACACTCATTGCATTGCTCCCGAGTTTGCTTGGAGAACACCTGGCACATACAATCATCGGCGAGCGCTATTAATAAAATTGAGGCAGTGAAGGCCATGCGGACCAAAGGCGCCAGGCATAAAGAAAAACCCACTTCATTTACACTCGATTTTTTTCTCATGGCTCATCTCCGTAAACCAGTATAAACTCGTAACTCTAGTTGTTGCTGCTTCCTTTGAGCGCCTTACACTTTTTTCCAGATGACGCAAAGGCCAAATGTTTTTTCCACGTGTTCAAGGGTCTTTTTTCTGATTCGTAATCCCGATTCCATTTATCGTCTATGGAGTCCCACACGAAAGATTTGTAACTAAAAGTTTTATTAGACCTGAAATATATCCTTAATGTCCAATCGTCCGTGGTGGAATTATTGCAAATATTTGCGTAAAATGAATCCGGCTCTTTGTTCACTTCATCTATAGCAAGATTTTTTATTCTGGTCACGTATTCTTGATGGTTATGCTTCTTGAAAGTAGGTGTATTGTCGGGGGATTTGTCCCAATCGTCGTTATCAGGAGCTTTCGACTTAACGTCACTTGGTTTTTCTCCTCTAATTTGCTCGGATTCCGGAGAAATTTTTCCCTTTTCAATTCCAACCAGCCTCTTGGAAGCTGTTTCTTTGTCCGATGATTCTCCGACTATT
>JAZDKD010000212.1:0-3846 GCA_043803345.1 Pseudomonadota bacterium | reverse complement strand
TCACCGGCCATGAAACTTTCAGCCAGGAAGTCCAGCGCTGTTCCATTTATGACCACTCTAGGATGTCCCGCTGCGTTGATAAGGGGCCTCCCAGCCGCATTACCCAAGACGTAAACGGCGCCTCCCTTGGCCCCGTACATGAAGCATTGACCTACATCCCCGTGGATAACAAGAAGGCCATCCTTCATAATCTGGGCAATCTGATCCTGGGCATTGCCATGAATGTGAATCTCCATGCCATCTACGCCACTTGCGGTATAGTCTCCCGATGATCCATAGAGATCGAGTCTTACGTCCGTTGTGTTAGGACCAAATCCGCATCCCTCGAATCTCTGGCCCCTTAAATCAAATACGATGAATTTTCTCCAGCCAAGCTTGTATGCGTCGGCCATCAACACTGCGTCGCAATGGTCTCCCTCAGGATCAAAATCTTTCGCGTCCACTACAAGTGTTCTCTCAACAGCTATAGGAGGACGAAGAGCGATCCTGTTGGACGCTCCTATGAGACTGAAATGCCCGATTTTTACGGTTTCAGTAATATTTGGAAGGGATCTAAAAATTTCATTCAAGTGGAAGTTTAGTAAACTTACAAGCGCAGATCTCTTTTTGTCTCCAATAGGAAAACGTCGGTCTAGTATAAACGTAAGCGCCTCTATAGCTGTTTCAGCGCAATCTGAACGCTTTAGTGTTTTTCTGGTTAATTCGGCCATAACCCAACGAATTGTGTTGTAGTCCCAAGCAGGACCGTTCTCGTGAAACAAATCGACTATATTTTGAGAGTTACCTGTGATAATACCGTCATCCAATTGTTGCGAAATTTTTTCATGCCCGTCTGGCTTGACGATGGTTTCGCCAATATCCATTGGTTGTCGCTTCTGAACTGTCACTTCATCGCCAAACTTGTTATGGCAGCGGAGTTCATATTGGCCTTTTGAAACCTGATTTATATTAAACATGAAGGTTCCGCCGTCAGACGCTGACCCGCCTCTTGCATTCCAATACTTGTCCGCCACAGGACTGAACCGACTATCTTCTGAAGATATGGACCTTAGCGTGGCGTCGATCGCCTGTTTCTCAGAGCATATCAAACCTATTTGCGCCTTGCCGTCATAAATGGAAAAGACCTGAGGTCGTAGCATGGCCGTGTCGGTAATGCCGATCAACTGGAATGTTTTGGTCTCCGGGACATGACGAGCGATGATGAAAAACCACGGGCCATCAGGAGATGCCTGAATATGCGTGGATTGAACCGCTTCGTACAGAACCTGTTTGTCCTTGGGTAGCATGTCAAAGTCAAGTTCCCCTGTAGGAGCAAGGGCCTCGATTATGACTTCCAGAGGATACCCGTATACCCGGTTCCAGAGGTCAAACAACATTATACTAACTTCAGTATCCGTCATGAATTGAGGTTCGTAACCTCTTTGTTTGAGATATTCACTTGTGGCATGGTAATTGGCAAAGTCACCATTATGAACCAAGGCCTCATTCAGCCCCATGAACGGATGAGCGCCTCCAGGATGCCAGACACGTCCTCTGGTGGGGTATCGCTGATGGGCTATCCAGACATGAGCAGGGAAGTCGTCCAACTTGTAATACCGCACTACGTTTTCAGCGTAACCCACTATCTTGAGGATCATTACGTTTCTGCCGTGCGAAAGCACAAAAGCCTGTTTCTCTCCTAATGAACTATAAAAATTCCTGTTTAAACGCACTGAATTTCGGCTTACAAACTCATCTTCAATCATGCGTTGCGCCATTCCAGTCAGCCCATTTTCCTCGGCAAATTGTGAGAGTACGCCCGGCTTTACCCTGACGAATGCCCGCCATACGTCCGGGGGTCTGACTTCAAGCCCTTCAAGTTCCCTGAAATCTCTGATGTGGTCTAGCAAATCTTCTTTGGCAACGTCAAAGAAGGGAGAAATGAAGGATTCCTTTAGAGACGTCAAGCATTTTGGCTCCAGAAGGGCCACGTTTAGCATGTAATGGGATTCAAGGGTTTCATCGCTGACGCCTAACTTGTCGGAGTCCATACCAACAGCCGCTATGCCTCCTCCTTTTCCATTGCCGCGATTATGCATCCTGTATGAAGGTTCAAAAATGTGGCGCCCAGCCAGGGGTATAGTTGAAGCAAAACCAGTTACGCCACAACCACCTTCATCTTCACCCTTATTCACTCGCGAGAAGTCTGGTATTCCAAATTCGCGGATTCGGGATTCCAGTAATTTCTTCGCGTAGTCAGATTTCAGCATTATTCAAACCTCAAAGCAAACTTGCCCGAATGTCATCGTCCGGGCACGAATCGCTGTAGTCGAGATGAGCCAGAAATTCAGTCCTTCCAACAAGCTCTCTTATACTCTTGAGCCCCAGCCTGAAGAGAATTTCTCGAATTTGATCCCGCCAGCAGGAAAGTGTGTTTATAATTCTTTGTGTTCCCCACTGCAGTTCCATTAGACCCACCAACTCCAGGTCGGTGGTTGCTATGCCCCTGGCGCAGCCTCTACCGCTTTCACAGTTGTGGCATCTTACACATTCCAGCGCAACCAGTTCCGGGGTGCCTGTCACGACGCCGTCGGCTCCAAGCGCTATGGCCTTGGCAATGTCATATGCGGTTCGAATTCCGCCGGACGCAATTAATGTTATTTGGTCCCTTACGCCTTCATTTACTAGGAAGTTGTGTACTTTTGGAATCGCATATTCAATTGGCATGGCAATATTCTTTTTTGCCACGTCCGGCGCCGCTCCCGTCCCACCATATGATCCATCAAGATGAACAATGTGCGCTCCAGCGTAATAGGAGCCTACAGCCACCATGTCAACATCCGAGGGTGTAGAAACTTTAACGGATACCAAGGCTTTTGGATTTATGGCCTTGACCCAGTCAATATGTTTCTTGTGATCCTCTACCGAATACACGGAATGGAACGGAAAAGGGCTGAATAGAGAAGATCCCGGAACTGTCTCTCTGATTCTGGCTACGGCTTCTGTGACCTTTGGTCCCAATAAATGCCCGCCCAGTCCAGGTTTTGCTCCTTGGGCATACTTAAATTCCACTATCTTGACCCGTTGGATCGTTTCTTCTTTTACCCCGAAAAGCCCTGTGGCGACCTGAGTGATTATGAAGTCATCGAAGGGGTAAAGCGCTTCAGGATATCCGCCTTCTCCTGTGCAGGTAAAGGACCCAAAAGCGGCAAACGCTCTGATTCTACTCAACATGGTGATTTGACTTATTGAGCCGAATGACATACCTCCGCCGTATACCGGAATCGGTATAACAACATCTAAACGTCCGTCCTTCTTCTTGTTGAGAGGAACGCTGACGTCTATCTTTGATATTTCAAGATCCGGGTCAGGAGGCCGCTCGGGAAAAACGATGCGGAGTTTGTCAAAACCTCCACCCGATTCTCCCACTCGATATTCAAGATCATTAGGTGGTAACTTTCCAGTCTCTGCCATGTGCCAGCCGCTCATCAATAGGTCCGGGGTCCAGCGATGGTCTCCAAGCGCTTTTGAGCTTGGATTTATTCCAACTCTAATAGCATTTTCCGGGCAGTTTCTTACACACCTTGTGGCCTTCTTTGAGCATTCAATTCCAAGGCACAAATGATCAAGGGGAGAGGCCAATTTGGAGCCATGCGCTTGAAAGACCCCTTGCGGACAGAGCGCTATGCACTTCAAGCAATTAGTGCAGGAGTCCATGACTCGGACCATGTATTTGCCGAGAGATCGGCCAAAGCGGGATGGTGTATGTTCTACCTTTGGCTCCGGAGCTTCGTTCCAGATATTCCTGTAATGCATTTATCTAAACCCTCTTATCAATTCGCAACGGTGAACAATTGAGCGAAAGTG
>JAZDKD010000211.1:0-2197 GCA_043803345.1 Pseudomonadota bacterium | reverse complement strand
CCAGGTTTATCCAGACGGTACTTATGGCCCCAGGTAAAAAGATCGAGTCCTTAGCAATTCATAGTAACGAAGTGATTTTGGAGCGCCTAATAACAACTGGGCGTTAGAATCAGGCGGCTAATCTCAACATTTGCCGTATAGGTACTATGTGATGTTCTCAAGAACAACAATCATCAAAATGGTCAGTGCCCTTCGATTAACGACCCATGCAGAGGTGGATAAATTTGCATTGGAATTTGGACTTGAGGATGTTATTGGCGGTTCGTACATAAAAGAAAAGGAAACCGCAATTATGAAGTATCTCATAAAGAATCCTCAAACAAAGGCACCGAATGGAACTCATCTATCCCAAGCAATAATCGAGTATCTGGTACTGACTCATAACCAATTCAATGATCCTGCAGAACTGTTCCCGGAATTAGTAAACTCTCTGGATCACGACGGGTACAAGCTGGATAGAAATGGACTACGCGCCAAACTTCCTTCTGAGCTACCCTTGGTAGAGGAAGAAAACGAACTCATCAATATTCTTGATAGATATGGGTATTCTGTTGCAAAGGGTCATTACGAACAGGCTGTAGCTGCTCATACTAGGGGAGATTGGGCTGCTTCCAATTCTCAACTTCGCAGTTTTGTTGAGGAGTTTTTTAATCGAATAGCGGAGACAATGGTGCCGGGTTCATATTCATCCAGTCACCAACATCAACAGACTCTTGCGAAAGCTGGGTTCTTTCAATCTGATCTTAACGAATGGTTAGATGACGGCAAGGGCTTCGTGCAGGGCTTTTGGAAACGTCTTCATCCTCAAGGTTCTCATCCGAGGCTATCCGAAAAAGAAGATTCAACATTTCGCCTTCATCTTGTTATTGTTGTAGCCCACTACTTCGGCAAGCGCCTTGAGTCGAAACTCAATGGAACAGATTGAATTATGGAAGAGATTGTCGCCTAACAACCGCATCAGCACGGACTGACAATTCCGCTGCGCTCCATTTCCAGCCGGTTATGCGCATCGTTGGGCATATCGAATTATTAGCGTTGCAGGGGGAGAAAATGCCATTTCTTTCTAAGTTGTTCGAATGCGCGCAGTGCGGCTCACTACTCGACACCGACGAAGAAAGTGGTTTGTTGAAGCCTTGCAATGAGTGCGGAGCGACCTCTTCTAAACCCATCACCGCTGTGAAGGAAACAGTGATTCTGAAAATCAAACAGGCAGGTGCCGCCGGTGATCCAGATTTGAAAATAAAGATCGCCGATGAGATATATAAGGAAAAGATGGAATGGCGACAAATAAAGATGTCGATAGACAAGAAAAGTGACATCTATGAAAAAACAGTTATTAATCCAGAAACAGACCAGGTGCTATATCAGAACAAAGAGGCGTTGAGCGCCCATACAGGGCGAGGGTCGGCAAAACACCGGTCAAAGAGAGCCTCCGATAAAGATAAACGATAACAAACGGCTGGTACTGATTCGATTCGTTCTATCACAGCCTTTGCCGTTAGACGGATTTGAGGGGAATCAAAGCATATGGTATTTTTCTTTGTCGCTCTTGCTTTCATGTACGTTGGCAGAAAACTGGGATGGGCTCTCTCCAAATCCACACTCTATACCCAAACAATGCCGGTTGCGGTGGTACTTTGCCTCGTGTGGGGTGCGGCGGTAGCGCTGGCAATGCGTGGGCTGCTCAACTGGCAACAACCAGGGTTGATTCTTCGTTGGATTATGGGTTATGCGTTGGGCGGTTACGTCGCCATACCGAACTATGGGTTACTTGATAAGAGCACCATTCCTTCTTACACAGAGAAACGTCACTTGCTCGTCTCCACGCTTCCGACGGTAATGTACGTCGCCTGCTCAGTTGTCCTCGCATTCCTGTGAACGGGGAAGAAAGAGGGAAGGGGGCATTGACAGGGGAGAGCAATAAGAAAGCAATATTTTGCCCAACAATACCATCCAGCCGATCGCTTACAGCGCCGGCTGATTTTTGCGTTGTGCCGATTGAAATAAACATGTTGCCAAAGTGCACACATTATGATATTTTTGCACTATGGAACAGTTTGACTGGAACCAAGAAAAAAATGAATGGCTGCGGGCAGAACGAGACGTCACGTTTGAGGAAATCGTTTACCATCTGCAGCATGGTGGGCTGCTCGATGTAATTGGTCACCCCAACCAAGAGACGTATCCGAATCAACGA
>JAZDKD010000210.1:0-4492 GCA_043803345.1 Pseudomonadota bacterium | reverse complement strand
GCGGTGTTAATCTTTTTTCTTGATTTCGTTCCATGCCGCGTCGAACGCCTTATCAAGTTTTTTACCTGTTTTTTGAACATTGCTCAACAGACTATCCAAACCTTCCTTGACAGTTTTCGCGATTTCGCCGGACTGCCCTTGGACCTGTTTTAAACTCTGCTCCCCAATTCTCCCAAAAGCTGTCCATTGCTTATCCAGTAATTCCCATGTCTGTTTGACGCACAAAGAGAAAACATCCTTGCTGACATACCCAAGCAATTTTAGTCGTTGTTTGAGGTCCGCAATAAAACTATCCCAATCAAGGTTTCTTTCCTGGTCAAGAGTCTCCCACGCCTCTTTGATTTTTGTCGACGCAGTCTCTATGTCGCTGGCCGCCAACTTGCCGGAACGTTTCAAATTTGTTGCGGCCTGATCAACAGCAGACCAGAATTCCTGCCTGGACGAACCCCAACTTTTTTTCAAGAGAACTCTGATTTCTCCCAGCATAAAAACACCTATTGTTCCAATATTTCCCATCAATTCAGAGATAGAGTCCCTGACATCGGGCGATTTCTTGTCCATATAATCCTCCCTTCCGTCGCTGAACGTGATGTAAAAGTTTGGGCAGGTCACTGTGACTGCCTTGCTATGTAAACTCGGATAACTTCATCGGTTGTTATCTTACAAGTTTTAAAGAAAACGCGCCAATAGCAAAACTTCAAGACAAGATCTCGGTTCGAAACCATTTGTTTCTGACAAAAATGTTTTAGAATATAAATAGTGACTTTTTTCAAGATTTTATTATAATTTATTAAAAAAATAGATCTGTTCTTCTTGTGTTCCTGAGTGTTTGATTCTTTAGTATAGAGGTGAGTTGAAGAAATCATGAATTTCGATAATGAGCCCAAGTTGTTGTCGGGATCTAAGGATCCGACTGTTTTTCGAAGAGTCGAATTGGAAGATTTGTCCAAACTGGCGCTATTGGACGAAGCTATAATTCTGAAATCCGATCCAACTGGTCATAGTTTGAATGAAGCAAAGTTGAAACCAGTTACGTCAGATAAAACTGGTCCACCCGCTGAAAGAGAAAAATCGAGTCGGGGAATCTCGCAGGATTGGCTCGAAGATGGAGGCGCTACACCCTTCGACACAATGACTCCCGTACCGCTGATTCCGATTAGCATGATGTTGGTTGCGTTGATTGTGGCGGCGATATGGACCAGCGCTTAATCATTCAGAGCGTCGGTCTTCTCAAAGTTTGTTCTGGAGCCAATTCTTGACATACATCGTTGTTATTGATAGAAAAAGCCAAGCGCTGTACCCAACTGGTAGACCTTTAACCATAGAGCAAGACAAAAAGCACGACATGCAAAGGTGAGGCATCTGAATATCTTAATTCTATGGGAAATTCTATGCCTGAGAGTGGTCGCCTGAAACAATTGTAGGCCCATATCCTTGCATTATGTGAGATATTTATGATCAAGGGAGGAATGACCTAGTGAAAGTCCTTGTATCGGACAACTTATCTGAACTGGGTGTCAAGATTCTGGCTGAGGCGCCTGGTATTGAAGTGGATGTTAAGGTCGGGATGAGTCCGGAAGAGTTAATTGCAACTATTCCGGATTATCATGGCCTTGTCGTTCGCGGAGCAACAAAAGCTACGGCTGAAGTAATCGCTGCGGCAAACAATTTAAAGGTGATCGGCAGAGCGGGCACTGGCCTTGATAACGTAGATATCCGGGCCGCTTCCAAAAGGGGAATAGTTGTAATGAACACCCCGGGAGGCAATACCGTAACTACAGCCGAACACTCCGTTTCGATGATGTTGTGCATGGTCAGAAATATTGCTCAAGCCAACGCGTCAATGAAACAGGGGAAATGGGAGAAGAAGAAATTCTCCGGGACAGAAATTTTCAACAAAATTTTGGGGATTGTTGGGCTAGGCAAAATTGGGGCCGTTGTGGCTGATAGGGCTACAGGACTGGGCATGAAGGTAATAGCGTACGATCCATTTCTCTCAGTTGACCAGGCCAAACAAATGGGAATTAGACTGGGAACTTTGGAAGACGTGTTCAAGGATTCGGACATAATTACTTTCCATGTTCCTTTGACTGATGAAACTCGCGGCCTTGTGAACGCCAAAAACATAGCCAAGATGAAGTCAGGGGTACGAATAGTCAACTGCTCCAGAGGCCAGGTAGTAAATGAGGACGACCTTGCCGACGCAATAGAATCCGGTAAAGTTGCCGGAGCGGCCCTCGACGTGTTCATGAAGGAACCGCCCGGACTGACCCGATTGATACAGCTGGATAACGTTATTT
Organism: Pseudomonadota bacterium; assembly: GCA_043803345.1. GTDB lineage: Bacteria > Desulfobacterota > Desulfomonilia > Desulfomonilales > Desulfomonilaceae > CAJBEZ01. Next base: position 2,192 of record JAZDKD010000210.1, on the reverse strand, counting down.
GCACGCCTCATTTGGGCGCCTCAACCCGGGAGGCTCAAGATAATGTTGCAATAGCCGTTGCCAACCAGATAAGAGATTACCTCCTGGATGGCACGATACAGAATGCGGTTAATGCGCCTGCCGTATCCGGCGAGGCGCTCGAAAATTTGAAGCCCTATCTGGATTTGGCTCAACGATTGGGAACTTTCCTGGGGTCTATGATCCAAACAGGAATCACAAACGTAGAGGCTCAATATTCAGGCGATGTGCTCGAAATGGAACTCAAACCTATAACCACATGCTTCTTGACAGGATTACTCAAACCAATAATGCAGGACGACGTCAATCAGGTTAATGCCCCTGTAGTAGCTGAAGAGAGAGGTATTCTCGTTTCCGAAACAAAAATGAGTCGTTCTGAAAATTTTATTTCTCTTCTACGTTTCAAGGTTACGACTCAAAATGATGAATACTTGGTTGAGGGAACCCTATTTGGGAAATCTGAACCCAGGATGGTTCGGTACGGACAATTCCGAGGAGAATTTGATCTATCGGGGGAAGTGCTGCTCATTCATGGACTGGATAAACCGGGCCTGATCGGTCAAGTAGGATCTACACTGGGAAACCATGGAATTAATATTTCGCATTTTCAGTTTGCTCGGTACGAACCCGGCGGGGAAGCTTTGCTCTTCTTGACGACCGACTCCAAGGCCGGTCAGGAAGTCCTGAATGATCTTCTTGGTGTTAGTCATGTTGTGTCTGTTAGGCGAATCACAATTTAGCTTTGAGGAACTCGAAGGCGCCGCATTGAGATCGGCGCCTAATTGATGAGGGTACAGGTATAATTCGTTGGTCTTTCCTGATTCTTTTCGCTTGTGACGGGAACTGGCATGTTGACATTGAAAGACTTCACCAAATTGGACATTCCTAAACAAGACAATTACGAAAAGGCCTTGGAGTTAGGACTCGATGTCTTCTCTAGGAAAGATCCGGCATGGACAGCAAACCAGGCAGGGGCATCACTCTCAGGTCAGAATCTTTTATTGCCTCATCTTAACATGAACATACAATTGGATCTCAAAACCAAGAAGTTTTCTATTCAGGGAACTGGCGAAGAGGCACCAATCTGGCTATCGATTCTATCTTTACATTATCTGAATTCCGCCAGGGGAGAAAAACCAAGAGGCAGGTTGAAACACTTTCGCGAATTCAAGGATGGGACTTTTTATGAAGCGGCCTTCAACAGAAGGACCAAAGAGATCCTCATAGCGGTCTTTGGCAAGGATCCGTCTCCCATGATTGGCGCTGGGCTCACTCTGGGAGGAAAGGCCCTTGACAATGGGGACGCCGCCATTGAATTGCAATACTTTCCGTTCCTTCCCATTACATGTGTGATCTGGAAAGGGGACGACGAATTTCCTCCGGAGGCGAGCGTGTTGTTTGATGAAACCGCAGGATTATACTTTAGCGCTGAAGACATGGCAGTGGCGGCCCAGATGGCCGTCCTTGAATTAATGCGACATTCCCCAAAATAATAATCTTCAGAGCATAATTATTTATTATCTGTAGAAGTAATTTATTGAGGTCAACATGAAAATCGCTGTATCAGGTAAAGGAGGAGTGGGTAAGACCACTCTAAGCAGCCTGTTAGCCCGGTATTGGGCTAGAAAGGGTTATAGAGTTTTAGCTGTTGACGCTGACCCCGACGCCAACCTCGGGTCCGCTCTAGGCATTGACACCCATGGTTTGACGCCGATCGCCAAGATGGAAGACCTAATTTATGAACGGACGGAGAGCAAAAAAGGGACCGTCGGTGGATTCTTCAAAATGAATCCCAAGGTGGATGATTTGCCGGAGGCTTTAGGACGGGAAAAAGATGGCGTTAGGCTTTTGGTGATGGGAACGGTTAAGAAAGGCGGAGGAGGATGTATATGTCCTGAAAGTGTCTTACTTAAAGCCCTGATCAATCATCTGGTCCTATATGAAAAGGACCTCGTGATAATGGACATGGAAGCGGGTATTGAGCATTTGGGCCGCGGCACGGCTCAGGGAGTGGATCGCCTGTTAATAGTTGTGGAACCCGGTCAAAGGAGCATAGAAACCGCAGAAAAAGTTCGACAGCTTACTCAAGACATAGGACTCAAGAACATCTCCGCAGTGGGTAGTAAAATTCGCAATACCGATCAGGAAAAATTTCTGAAAGATAATTTAGGCGC
>JAZDKD010000209.1:0-3082 GCA_043803345.1 Pseudomonadota bacterium | reverse complement strand
ACGAGAACATGCAGTTTGCAACCGTCTTCAGGAAAATATGAAGTGACTTCCTCGCTTGTGAAAGTTCCCGGTAGTCCCTCTATTTCCTGACATCCGTCAACACTGTTGTGGTCGGTTATCGTGACCAGAGTCATGCCTTTTTTCTTAGCCTGCTCGTAAATGAACAAAGGTTCCGTAAAGCTTTCCGGTGACCCAACCTTCTGGAGTATCCATTCAGATGGGCGTTTTGAATGCTTAGAATGAACGTGTAAGTCGACCTTCATTTCTTGACCTCTCTTTATTGATTGAGGTTAACGTCAAAATTTATTCATTCCACCAGAATTGATTCGCCGGCTCTTACTGTTAATCCTTCAGCCACTTTTATCTTCATGCCGGGTAAGTCCGGTAGAATCAGATCAACCTGGGACCCGATTCGAATCATGCCAAAGATCGATCCCTTACCGACTCTCCCGTTTTCTGGAACATAAGAATCTATTCCACTGACGTGGCCCCCCGCGATCTGAACCACATAAAGGGAAATCAATTCTTCTTTGAATTTCCCTAATATCCTGGTGACTGATCTTTCGTTCTCAACAATATGCCGACTATTCAAATAATACGGAGGAATACAAAAAAGGGTCCGTAGATGCATCGCCCGCATATTGAGATTCTTTATTTTGGCCGGGTAGTGTCTGACAAACTCAACAATCCCCTCGATTGGCGACCGATTGTAATGGACGTCAAACGGGCTCATGAAGATTCCGATTAACAACTTTGGTTCAGCCAGTTCCTCTTTCACAATGTCGGATACTTTGGCCGAGAGGCCCTGTTTAATCGTAAAGATGTCCTCGCCTGCCCGAATCTTTTTGACGTAAACTACGGTTCCGTCAGCAGGGCTTACTATGTTTTCTCCCGAGGGGGTGATCCTGACCGGATTCCTGAAAAACCACACATATCGCCAGAACAAAAAAGCTCCCACAACCAGGAAAATCACCAATACCGAGCATGAAATCACTGTTGCAACTCTTGCCACGCCATTGGCTCCAAAACTCGAATCAGAGCGACTCCGGATGAAAATGGAAAATCTATTAGCTGAAAAGCCTTGTCATTCTTTTCCAGGATCTTGATCCATCTCTTGACTCCCGCATGACGAAGCATTTCCCTGATGTATATGTTCGAATCGTGCAGGAAGATGTAGGTATTGGTTTTGGACCTCTTCAAGACCTCTTGAAAATCATGCCTTACGTGTTTGAAATCATGGGCGCCGTCTATGAACGCCAGATCTATTTCAGGTAGTTTTGTGTTGTTGTAAACCGCGAAAAATTCCTCGCTGGTCTGCCTGTAATGAGTAACAATATGGTCCACATTAAATCTCTGGAAATGGCTCTCAACCGACTCTGAGTCGTTCCATGATCCTCTACCGCCAATAGTCTTGAAAGGACCATCTTTTAGGAGTGAGTAAGAAGGATCAACAAAAGTTAAGGATCCAAAACCGTTATCTCTTATGCCCAACGCGAGACAAACTACGCTGAACCCATAACCGGATCCTATTACCAGAATGTGTTTAGGTCTCAACGCCCTTACCACCCCGTAATATATGAACCCAAACCCTAGGTTTAGACTGCTGGCCTCCTGGTGATGCCCCATTGGTTTTGCGTGATGAAAAATGTCACGAAGAACAGGTGAACTCAGACTAAATTCTCCCATGTGCGTTCTACCTCCGGCCTCTATTTGTTTGATGGCGTTTCCTAATTTGGAACAGATGTCGGACAGTTCTGAAACTTAAGTCGCGTCTGTCGTCAAGCCACTTGTTGGATTTAATAAAGGTCCAAGGTTAGAAAATTGTTACCGGCTTGTTAGTATTTGGTTGGTTCGGCTGTAAGGCTAAATTTTTTACTCAGCCATGAAATAGGTCTGATCTATCAAATACCGTTATTTCATAAGGTTACGCCACGAAAATGTATATTGCGCCATGCGTGATCAAATTACCCTAGCAAAAAACTTATGGATCCTTAATGAATGGCTAACATAACTGGAGCTCAATGGGGGCGTTTGAATCACTGCCTGCAAAAGAGGAATTTGTTCCGATGAAATTTATTGCTAGGAACAGTAAAGACTCTCAGAATAGGGCTGTTTCAACTCCAACCATAGAACAAATACGCGACTTCCTCGGGGTCTGTAGAACCGGTAATGGAATTAAACCGGAATCGTTACCTTTCGGTCTTAACGACGTTACCGCAGGTTCGGAAACTGAACTTCAGGCTGCGGTAATGGGCGAAAGAGACTCCGTGGATCTGCCTATTCGTATCAAAGAGTCAAACTATTTTGCCAACATAATTCGCCGGGCGGCGTCAGGGGACACATCCGAACGGGCCATTACCGACCTTGAAGAATACCTGTCCAACAATCCCGACTCTATATGGGAAAACAGTTGGGTGCGGTTTCCAGTTAGCAAGATGACTATTCACGCCCGAAAGGTTTTTGGTCATGACCTCCTTCAGGACAAGAAGCAGGTTTTAGGCTCTTTGAGATCCGACGCTCACAAATTCGTATATTCAGAAAATGGTGAGGAATTCGTACGCGTTCCCATAAGCTATGTCATGAAACTGGCGCTGGCCGATGCCATCGGCTCACAAAAGAAGCTTCCGGAGATGATTCGCATTACCGGAACACGATTGATGGATCATCTGCTAAATGACAACACCTCACCTGAGACTTTCTCTTTCCATGTCGTTCCCATTCGATCCGAAACCGGGTTGGGGAAAGCCCTGGCAAAGGAAACGTCCAAGCGATACCTCTTTACCCAACTTCTTGTGATGTACGCCAACCGGAAATTCTTACTCGAAACTTCTGGACAAAAAGCGCTGTTATATTTTTCACCCCATCCCCCGATTAGACAGAAAAAATTAAATGATTGCATCTCTGACTCGTTTTACAGGGAACTCTTTATGAGTCCATGCCTCAACGGGTGGGAAGCCGGTCAGAAAAAGCATGATTATATGTGCCTTTGCCATCAGGTCCTGAGTAGAAGTCAGTTGAACGCGGTGGCCAAACTCAGAGAGGCTGGAATAATCACAAGAAACCTTGTGGTCCTACCTAATGT
>JAZDKD010000208.1:0-2481 GCA_043803345.1 Pseudomonadota bacterium | reverse complement strand
TAACCGCAAACCACTAACCTTCAGACATCAGATTTTTTCCCTCTTCACTCATCTCCCATCCGTCCTCTCCTTATAGTTCAGACGTACAGCTGGGGCAACGGATAGCTTTGATTGGAATAACCGAAAGGCAATATTGGCATTCCTTGGTTTTGGACGGTTCTGGCTTTTTCATGAAACGGTTAACCTGGCGCACTAGCAAGAAGATAGCAAACGCTACAATAACAAAGTCGATTATAGTGTTTAAGAAAATTCCGTAGTTAATAGTGGCTACGCCAGCTTTTTTCGCTGCTGCTAATGTTGGATAAGTTTTGCCGGACAGATCTATGAACAAATTGGAAAAATCTACTTTGCCCAAAACTAATCCAATCGGGGGCATAACAATATCGTTCACCAGTGAGGTTACAATCTTGCTAAAAGCAGCGCCAATTATGATACCAACAGCCATGTCAAAAGCATTTCCCCGTTTAATGAACTCCTTAAATTCTTTTATCAATCCAATCCCTCCTCTACTTTGGTACTGAAATCCAGAAGATACCTTTACTAATATTTGCCAACTGACGTTTTCCTTAGATTGGTACTTCTGATTCATTGCTTAGTACAACGTGCAACATCAATCATTCATACTTCTCAGATAATTCCTAACATACAGCAGCTTATTATAGGGTTACGGTTAAGAGGCCCGTTTCGTTTGGAGGCTAAGGTTACGTAAGAATCTATTTAAACCGTTTAACGTAACCGACTCACGAAACCGGCTTCGTTGCCCTAACCTTAACCGACCAAATCTAAGTGTTCTAAGAATCAAGTTCATATAATGCAATCTTTAAGTTACCGATATACTGCTATTTGTCAATCGCCCATAGGAACTAATAACGAACAGTTTTCAATCAGTATCCAGGTGGAGGTGTGGAGGTCAGCCTATCCAGAGGCCTGAGCGTTACATATGTCCTAAAACCGTTCTCTTTCCCCAGCTTGTATGCTCTTTTAACATTGGCTGACTCCTGCGCATACTCAACATTTAAAACCGGTGTCCCCAGCTTCTGCCATTCTTCTAGAAGATATACCAGCTCTTGAGATTCATCGGGATCCCAAGGTTCGTCACCCGGAGATTCTGCTGTATCAGGATCACCGGCTCCATCGTACCAGACTGCTTCCTGGGCAATTGCATCGAAAAGCTTTGTGTATTCAGGGAATGTCCCTAGTTCTGCAGCGTTCTGAGCAATGAATAGGAAATCCGGCTTCTTGGCGCGAGCATGTTCAAACAGTTCAGCAACAAAATCAGCTAGCGCCTCATGAGGCTCCAGGCCTTCAGCTCTTGCCACCTCAGCTACAGGCTCAAAAGAATAAACTTCCAGCCAATCAAGGTAGACACCGTCGTAGCCATCTTCAATAATACGGTCGATGTTTTTTTTCATGATATCTTTCCATTCCGGTTGCCAGAATTTTACTGGATAGTTCTCGTCCCAACCATCAGGATCTTCCCCCACAATCCAATCGGGATTGCCTACTTTCCAGCCTTTCTGCCAATACCATCGATAGCTCTCCGCTTCTCCGACATCTATATAGCAAATAACCAATTTTCTGCCCCCGCGTGAGTTGGAGCTGTTTTTAACTAAAGCTACGTCTTCTTTGCTATCATAATCTTCATCACCTTTTAGACTGCGTGTTTGGTCCATGACCAGCAGGTCATAGTGAGAATTAGCCAGTTGTTCCATGTTTTTACCATTATCTTGTTTTTGAATTTGGTATGCCCAAAAATGTACATCTCTCAGAAGTTCCTTCGGGCTTTTTTGTTTTCGAACCTTGTTGGTTTTTTTATGGTCTAGTTCCTTTTCTTTAATCTCTGATAATGTAGATTTGTTCTTACTTGTACAACCATTCAAGATGACAAGACAAAAGACTACAAGGCAAATTATTAGCACAATCATGAACGGCTTTTTTGCGCAGCAGTTTCTCAAGTGCTTGGAAGCAATTTCTCCGGAATTAATTAGTTCGGCCATATTCATTCCTTTTCACCAATCAAGTACTAAAATTAAAAGCGGAACATGGAGTGCCTATGGCTACGAAGCCCGTATCGTCATCAGGTTAGCGGTTTGCCTGTCCGCTGTAATGGCATTGGCATCACAGCTCTGCAGCTCTGTTCGGACAAGATGCAAACAGTTTTGCAGAAGCTGTCGTGCACTATGGAAGGCGGGCGGTTATCGGTTTGCGCAAACCGAACATCGAGAACAGAACACCTTACCACGAAACCGGCCTTATAACTCTATCCACAATAAACAAATTCTGGAAAAAACCAAATGCAACATATATTATTCCCGGATCAACAATGCAGTCAATATCCTATCTGACTTCCGGTGATGCATTCAAATCAAAAGGATTGGTCCTCATAGCTAGTGAGAACAAGTATGGATAGTTGTCTTTCAGATATCTCATATACTCTAGCCACTCCCGTACCAGCAGTATATAGGCCCTCTGGATATCGCC
>JAZDKD010000207.1:0-5634 GCA_043803345.1 Pseudomonadota bacterium | reverse complement strand
TCTATGGCGAGTTCCGTCATTTCTTGAGAGGAGTCCCTGTTTCCTATCCTGATTTTCGCCAAGTTTCTTGAGTATTATGCTTTTCTCAGCTTCAATGTCGTTGATCCTGGAATCGATGTTTCGGATCCGCGCCAGAGCGCTGTTCCTTTCCTTCTCCCTGCGAGCTTTTTCCATCTCGAGGCAGCCTATTTTTAAATAACCCAGGTAAGGGACACCGCCGGCGTCAACCCTCCCGGAGTAGGTGCGAATGTCTCGAACACTTCGAATATTCTGTGATCGGCGTATACCCATTTTCCGCTCCTATCTAATTCCCCTCTATAGGTCTTATTGTTGCTTTTTTCTGCGCCTTGTTCCGTCTGCAGACCCTCTTGATGACCTCTTTGATCTTTTCAGGCATAAGGGATTGCCCTGATCTGGTGACCTTTACGGTGTCAGTGTTTAATACATCCTGGCAAACCCAGCCAAAAGTGGGGTCACTCTCATGAGCCCTGGCTCCCAGGTGAGTTATGACTTTTCCAATAGCTATACATGCCCGTATTGTGGGTCTGTTGTTGTTTACCCCAACCATGCGAAGTTCCCTGATAATGTCAACAATGGTTTCAGCGTCTGATTGCGGGATTCCTGATTTTGAAATTGTTATCTGAATTTCAGTTTCACGATCATAATGATCAACATTTATTGTGATCAGACGATCCATAAGAGCGTCTTGAGTCTTATGCACCCCAGCGTATTCTTCCGGGTTAGATGTAAATATTGCCCTGAAGTCGGGATGAACTTCGAGGTAGCCTTCACCTGTCCGGCGCATACTGGGTAGATTAAGAATCTTTTCCTCAAGGATGCTCAAAAGGACGTTGTTAGCCTCCGGCCTTGACCGTGTGAATTCATCATATATCAAAGTATATCCTTCTCGACACGCTGTTGTTAAACGATTGTCGACCCACAGGCTGCGCATCTCTTCCTCGGTTCGCACCACAGAGTGTATATAATTGTCGATCAGTTTGGACTTGCGATAACCGGAATCGCGGCCAACCAGGTCTGAACTCCCGAATTCGTCATCCCCATGAATTAAAATGACCGGTCTTTCGCGTTCAGCCGCCAGATGAAAAGCAAGCGTAGTCTTGCCAGTCCCGGCAGCGCCGGCGAAATGAACCGAATAGCCGACATTGAGGAAGGCCATAGCCTTATCCGTCAAATTGCGCACATGCGGTGTAAAGACAAACTCCTCACTGGCTTGAGGGACAACGTTGTCATCATCGTTCGTGATGATCTCGGATCTAAGAGCTTCTATATTTTCCAGGCCTCCCATGACCATTACTCCCTTTTCGACACCTGACGTTTATTGATCGGCCGTCCATTCCGGCAACATGGAAAAACTCTCGGGAAAGAATCGGCTCAACCGAAAGCTTGTCGGCCTGCGACAACAAATCCTTTGCCGCGGCATTTGAGACAACAGAGATATGAATTGGATGAATCGTCACCTGAACCGTTGCAATCCCGGCATGTGACAACTGGTTCCGACGGTAACGGCACGTAGCCTTTGCCGCCGCAACTTGTGCAAGTGAACGTCTTAATGGCCCCTGTTCCCTCACAGTGAGGACAAGGCCTATATGGTTCGGGAACATCAACGACCCCCTTGCCATAACACACGCTACATACGGACTGCCACGACATGATGCCGAAAGGGTCTTTACCTGTGCCTCCGCAAAATGAACAGGTTATTTCACTCATGGTCTTTCTCGTGTTGGCCCAGCGTCGGCCATCGCCTTTCAGATCAAGTCTGATAATCCGATGGCCTTGGCTTGACCAATGTTTTTCATTTCTTGTCTTTTTTCTTGTAAGCGGCTGATTCCTGCTGCTGTCTTGATCTTTCCGCTTCCGCCCTTGCGCGTGCCTCCTCTAAAGCCTTGCCTTTCTGTTCGGCCTCCATACGGGCCTTGTTTTCCCGTTCGGCTTTGGCCCGCTGTTCAGCCATCAACTTGGCTTTACGTCCTTGAGGAGAAAGGCTCGCCCACATCTTCCGGGCGCCAGTCAAATCATCGACGTTAGCTTTCCTCATCGCTCCGACATTGTCTTCCAACTTGTTTACGAACTTTGTCCTGTCCGCCTTCGTTACTTTGGCCATTTTTCTGTTTTCGGCCTTGAACCCATCCATCATTGCTTTCGTTTCTTTGTTCTTGGCGTTGACGAATTGGGCTATGTCAGCAACGAAAATGGCGTTCTCTCGCTTCGTGGCCTCGCCCATCGTCTTTAGATCCTTGTTGTAACCGGTCAGGAGACCGGACACATGCTTAGCCACGTCTGAAACGAACTCAACGTTTGCCTTTTTAGTGTTGGCAGCCATTTCCGCATGGGCTTTATCAAAGGCATTCAGGAAACCACCAACTTCCACATCCAGATTTGATACGAATTTTACTCGATCGGCCTTGGTCTTAACCGCCATATTTTTGTGGTCTTGACGGAAACCGCCTCGCATTTTCGAAACCTCGGTTTTCATCTCCTTGGTTTCTTTTTCGAGCTGAGACCCGAAAACCTTACGAGAGTCCCGCAAGGTTTCAATCTCTCCGCACAGTCTGGAGATGTCGTCAGTCAGGTTGCCCATTACTCCTCCTTAGTCTTGTTAACCCGACAGACTTGCCAACTTTTTGGATGTCTGATAAGTTATGTCGGGTATCGTTGGACCCAAAGTTTGGGGGGTAGCGTCTCGCCGCTCCCCCCATAGCCTTTGGGGGACCAGAGGCGTATATGCCTTACGCAGGAGCGGCGGCGCTGGCTGTGAGACCAATAGCTTCGGCGTATTTCAGGTAGGTCTCAACAGATGCGATAACTACCCTCGCCTCGACTGTCAGCAACTCGATACCAACCAATGAAACCTTCACCCAAGCGTCAATCACGATTCCTTTGTCCAGGATCCTGTCCACAACCTCTGCGAGGCTGGAAGAATCGGTTGATTTAGCTATCTTGGCCATTTTAGTCCCTCCAGTTGTTTATTTTCGCCTAACGGCTTTTGATGGTTTGGCATGCCTGACATCTGTATTGCTAGATCTGTGCCATAGTGAACGTCTAGCATGTCATCTCGACCAGGCGTGGCAAGAAGAGACCTATCCACACCTCCTAATAGATTTCGAGGCCTGCTTGCCGCAAATGTGTATGGAAAAATATGGTGATGTGTGGACTCAAATGTATGGAACTGTTTCCACAGATAGGTAATCCCAGTCACAACTGAAGTTATTCGGCTTGGGCTTACGGCACGGAGCGCGCAATGTCTATTGCTTTTAGGACAGCGGCGTTTGAAAAGGGTTTGGGAATGAAATGGACAATTAGACCTGTTTCGAGCGCTTCCTGAATCTTGTCGTCATGCTCATAATAATAGCCTGAAATCATAATTAGTTTTGTGATGGGATGTGATAATTTGATGAGACGCGCTATCTCGAAACCCTCCATGTCCGGTAACTTGGCATCGAGAAAAACTATCTCAAATTCTGTTTGAACCGCTAAATCTAGGGCCTTTGCGCCGGTTGACGCCGAAGACACTTTGAAGTTCTTGCTACGCAGGACACTTTCCAGAACCCATAACATATCCGGTTCGTCATCTATTACTAGAATATTCGTGAGCGTTTCCACTTATTCGAACTCGACCTCAAAATATCGGTAAAGAAACTCTAAATGTAGACCCAACTCCCTCTTCACTCTCAACTTCTATTTTACCCAGATGCTGCTTGGCTATGATTGAATGGCAAATCGAAAGTCCCAGGCCGGTGCCTTTACCGACCAAAGCGGAAGTGAAGAACGGGTCAAAAATCCGCTCAAGATCTTGTTTGGCTATGCCTGCGCCAGTGTCTGATATGCATACAACCGCTTCGCTTTCGATTTTTTCAATCCAGATTTTTAGCACACCTCCATCGACCATGGCATTCATCCCGTTCAAAAATAGATTCAAGAACACCTGCTGTAAAAGGTTGGCGTGTCCCAAAACCCAGATTTCACGCGCCTGACTCTCCACCGATACCTGGATTTTTTGTATCTTGGCCTGATTGGTAGCCAGCTTGGCAGCCTCATTGATTACCGCAACGAGATCCAACTGCGCCCTATCAGTTGATGAAGAAGGTCGCGCAAATTTCAGAAGGTCCTCTATAATCGTAGACGCCTTCTCTATGCCGGCTAATATCTTCTGGATACAAACTTTGTTGAATTCCGGATCAATATTGTCTTCCAACAAAAACTGCGCCGAAGAATAGCTGACCGCCAAAGGATTCCTGATTTCATGAGCTATTCCCCCCGCCATAACGCCTAGCGCAGCCAGTTTTTGTGACTTCAGCAATTCAATCTCAAGTACTTTTCTTTCCCTCAAATCACGACCTATAGCGACAATCCCAACAGTTTTGTTGTTTTCATCCCTCATTCCTGAAAAAATCCAACCAATCGGCAAACATTGTTTGTCTTTTGTTATAAGGTCCCATTCGCCAACTTGCGATTCACCTTGATCATAAACATTTTTTACGAGCCGGCGTATTTCCTGCTGCTTTTCTTGCTGGAACAGATCAAAAAAAATCGAACCGCAGACTTCCCTAGTGCTATAACCTGTTAATCTCTCAGCGGCCGTGTTCCACGTCAAAACTATACCGGCCGAATCCGTCGAGAGAATTATGTCCCATGCGCTTTCAACTATTCCTGCCAGGTGTCTCTGGGCCTTAACAACCTCCTCACCTAGCCTTATCTGTTCCGTTACGTCCTCCATGAGCAACATCACGTTTTCAACTTGTCCCCCCCAGGAGAACGGCAGAATGTTATAGTAATAGACTCGGAGCGGCACGCCGGGCGCCCGGTAAGTCATTCGCCCGCCACGTGTGGCCATCTTGTGATCGAACACTTGCCGTACACGGGCGGTTATATCCATGTATTCAATAAGGGGTTCAGGCAATAGGTCTTGAAGTCTTGCGCCGATAGCCTGTTCCCGTGATTTGCGGTTTTTCTCCAGGAAATTCTTGTTAACCGCGACAATCCTCATTTGATCATCTATCAGCAGTACTGACGATGGTATGGCTTCCAATAGCATCTCAAATAGTTTTGCATGCCTATTGGAACTCTCAGGCCCCGCTCCAGCTATTTCCTGTGTTCCCATGTCTGCGCTCTCTTTAGAAGACCAGTTGAAAAGATATTGGGGACTTATGAAGCTACAAAATTATATGGAGGCCACGGGCCAGTTAGCAACATTTTACCCGTGATCAAAAATTTAAGTGTTCGGAATTTAACTCTGAATTCTTGGATTAGATCTTTTTTGACGAGAAAATATAGCGAGATTAAGATCAGGTTCTTATTATTCTGGACTTCAGGTAGTCTCGACGCTTCGCTCTTGAAATTCGCAAACAGCCCGTCAAATTCTTTCGAACACTTTTCCGAGAATTCTTTTTTCTGGTCTTGAATCCATGATTCCGAGGAGTAAAGCGCCCAACGCTTTTTCAGATAAGACATTCCGGGGTTTGAAACATCCGAAGCCCCTAAAAATTCAATACCGAGTTGTGGCGAGTCCACATTCAAAGGTTTGGCCTTGACGAGCCTTATTCCCATTTCGACCATTCCGTCCAGTCTGGATAGCAACTTTGTGTAATTATCGTTGTTTTGTTCAAGCATAGCGAT
>JAZDKD010000206.1:0-19826 GCA_043803345.1 Pseudomonadota bacterium | reverse complement strand
TGGATGACATTTATCGGGTCATGGGATTGTGATCTCAATAGAGTTCCAGGTTTTGGCGGCCCTAGTTCTGGACGCGTTGATAGGCGACCCCAGGTCCTGGCCTCATCCGGTTCGCCTTATCGGTTGGTTGGCGGTGAGGCTCGAGCCTATTACTCGAAAATCTTTCGTAAACGCCAGAATTGCCGGATTACTGACTGCGCTTGCAGTAATAGCTGTCACGGGTATCTTGACGTACTGCGTTTATCAGATCGGTCTTATAATTAATCCGTGGTTTGGGGCGCTAGTTTCGATATTGATAATATATACTGGAATCGCGGCCCATGATCTTGGGAAACACGCCAATGATGTCAAGCTGGCGCTGGAGCAGGGGAACCTACTTCTTGCGAGGAAAAGAGTGGGAATGATTTGCGGAAGGGATACGGACCAACTGGATGAACCTGCTATCATAAGGGCAACAGTTGAGAGTGTCTCTGAAAACCTGGTCGATGGAGTTACCGCCCCGCTTTTTTACGCAATGCTGGCCGGTCCCATAGGATTAATGATTTACAAGGCGATCAGCACTCTGGATTCAACCTTTGGTTACAGGAATGAACGTTACTTGAAGTTTGGCTGGGCGTCTGCAAGCTTGGACGATGTCGCAGCTTTTCCCCCGAGCAGGATAACCGCCCTCCTTATTCCATGCGCTGCGTTTATAACGGGAATGAGGTCTTATGAATCCCTCAGAGCGCTCCGGAGTGACAGGCTAAAGCATTCGAGTCCCAATTCCGGGCACAGTGAGTCCGCTTTTTCAGGGGCTCTTGGGTTGATGCTGGGCGGTCCAAGTTTTTATGACGGTGTGTTACACAACAAACCCTTTATTGGTAGGGCGATTGAACAACCGTCGAGCGGGCATATCAGCGCAAGCGTTAGACTCATGAGGGTTACCGCTCTGATTTCATTGATCGCGTTTGCGCTTATTCTGCATTTAGTAAGGATTGTATTCCCCTGCCTGTAGAATCTGTCAGGGGATCACGGCAAAGGGGATGAAATTCCGGATGATGGAATCAACCCACAATATCCTTGGCGGTATGACTCCACGGATTATGATAGCAGGAGCGTCCAGTGGCGTAGGGAAGACGTCCGTCACACTGGCGATTGTGGTGGCGCTTATCAAGCGGGGAATTAGAGTCCAAACCTACAAGGTTGGTCCGGATTACCTAGATCCTACATACCTGACACTTGCGTCAGGAAAATCTTGTTACAATCTAGACGGTTGGATGATGGGCAGGGGCCATGTTCTGGAACTGTTTGCGTCAACTTCTGATGGCGCTGATATTTGCGTTATTGAAGGTGTAATGGGATTTTTTGATGGAGCAAGCGCCTCAAGCCTCGAAGGAAGTAGCGCCGAGATAGCCAAGTGGCTAGATATTCCAACCCTCATAATTATTAACGCTCACGGGGTAGGACGTACTTTTGGGGCGTTGGCCAAGGGGATGGCGGATTTTGAGCCTCTAATCCCGGTAAAGGGTTTCATAGCAAACTTCTGTGGCTCTGAACGGCATGCGCAATTATTGTCTCAAACGCTTATGTATTCAAATTTGCCCGATTTGGTGGGAGCTATCCCGCGCGAATCCATGCCTAACATACCCAGAAGACATCTTGGTCTTGTCACAGCCGACACGGAGTTGATAAATGCTGGAATTCTGGATGCCTTAGGTGATACGGCCGAGGCGAACTTGAGGCTTGACGACATCATCGAGATCGCTCAGTCCGCTGGTCCCTTTGAGACTCCGGGAATTTTACCGAGGGGCACACAGACGTTTGGTAGGGGAATCCGATTAGGGTTAGCGTATGATGCGGCTTTTCATTTCTATTACAGAGACAATCTGGACATACTGGAGAGGAGCGGTTTCGAAATTGTCAAGTTTTCACCTATAAAAGACAGATTGGATCTAAGGTCACTGGACGCGATTTATTTTGGAGGAGGTTACCCTGAAGAATTCGCTACTGATCTATCGTCTAATGAAGCCATGCTGCGTGAGGTCAGGAATTTTGCGGAACTTGGCAGGCCTATATACGCAGAGTGTGGCGGGTTAATGTATCTTTCGAAGGGAATAGAAACCTTGGAAGGTCAACAATTTGCCATGGTAGGGCTGTTGCCTTCATGGACCAGGATGAAAAGCCGTAGAAAGGCCTTGAGATACGTAGAAGTCAGTTTGAACAAGGACTCACTTTTCGGCTCAAAAGGCGACATTTTGTGTGGACATGAATTCCATTATTCAGAACTTACTAATGACCCGTTGGAAAACAGTCCCTGGTCGCCCGCATACACTGCCCGGCGAAAAGGCGATAGGGGCGGAACTCCGGAGGGTTTCCAGAAAGGCAACATTCTGATAAGTTACGTGCACGCTCATTTTGCATCTCGACCCTATTCTGTGGAACGTTTCAGGCAAGTCTGTCATGAGGCGAGAGCCTAGGAAATTACGGAGATAAACCCGACAATGCCCAGAAAACCTCTGATACGATCACTCTATGAATTTCCCATGACAGGAGATGAAATAGAGGCCAAATCCTTCGAAACAATTGACTCTGAGGCTCAAGGATCAGGATTTTCGTCAGGACAATGGGCCGTAGTTAGACGACTTGTTCATGCGAGCGCTGATTTCAATCTAATAGATCAGATCAGGTTTTCGGAGAATGCGATCTCTGCCGGCATGAAGGCATTGAGATCCGGATCAAAAATCTACGTTGATTCCAAAATGATTCTCTCCGGATTGTCAATGGCGAGGTTGAAAAGGGTTTCTCCGGATTACGGCGCCGAACGACTTATGTGTCATGTTTCAGACCCGGATGTTGTCACATTATCAAAGGAGACGGGGCTTCCAAGATCGCTGCATGCGGTTCGAAAATCGGCCCAACAACTCCATGGCTCCATAGCTGTCTTTGGAAACGCCCCGGTAGCTTTAATGGAGCTCAATCGAATGATGATAGAAGACGGCGTTTTACCGGCTCTTGTTATAGGAATGCCGGTTGGTTTTGTTCATGTGGTGGAGAGTAAGCTTGAATTGATGTCACTTGGGGCGGATTTTATAGCGATAGAGGGACGTAGAGGTGGAAGCCCACTGGCTGTCGCCACAGTGCATGCCCTGTGTGAACTCGCGGTTGCTCCGCCAAAAGAGCCTGACTAGAAGCCTCCGAGAGAAATAAATTAACCCCCAGCTCCGTAACATTGAAACTGGAATTTTGATGCGAAACGGACTCACGACCGGGACATGCGCCGCGGCAGCGGCCAAGGCTGCTACCTACGCGTTAGTTCACGGGAAAGCGCTTGAACAGGTTGAGATTTCACTCCCCGGAGGTGGCGAAGTAATCGTTCCCATCGTCGAGGTGTCGATCCGGCCGGATCTGGCCGTCGGAGTTGTGCGCAAAGACGCTGGTGATGATCCGGATGTTACGGACAAGGCTCTAATTAAGGTATCGGTATCTTTCGATTCTGGGGCTGATATGATCATAACCGGAGGGGAAGGTATCGGGGTGGTAACGAAACCGGGACTATCCGTAGAAGTTGGGATGCATGCCATCAACCCGGTTCCTATGAGCATGATAATAAACTCAATTAGGGATGTTACCCATCGCGGATTGAGGGTTGTGGTTGAAATTCCCGGTGGGCAGGCTCTTGCCGAAAAGACGTTCAATCCTCGGCTAGGAGTAGTTGGGGGACTGTCAATACTGGGCACTTCAGGTATAGTCAAACCATTCAGCGCTCAGGCTATACGAGACACATTGAAGCTCGCCGTCAAAGTGGCGCTTGCGTCAGGAATCAGGCGGCCAGTGTTGACTCCGGGACGGATAGGCCATAGAGCCATAGAAAGGCTGTTCGACTTGCCAGAAGAGCAAGTCATAGAAGTTGGAAATGAGTGGGGATTCCTCCTGGACGAGATGTCCGGTCATAGTTTTGAGCGAGTCCTTGTAGTGGGTCATCCAGGAAAACTGGCCAAGCTGATAATGGGTCACTGGGACACTCATTCCAAGAGATCGCCAAGCGCTGCCCCATTTGTCTCGGAATTGGTGTCTTCAGTGCTTGGGGAACCGGTGAAATCGGCTGTGACGGTTGAAGCGACTCTGGAATCACTTAATCCTGATCAGCTTGTGATGTTTTCAAGTCTTCTGGCCCGAAGAATTAGTCAATCGATAGGAAACAAGTTGGGCCCAGACACGCCAGTATCCACAATCCTGATAAACCTGAAATCAGAAGTTGTAGGTCATTTTGGAGAATTAGACTGTTGGCCCACCAAATCTATATAATAGGTTGTGGTCCTGGATCACCCGACTGTCTTACCAACGAGGCTGTTAAAACAGTTGGGAAGTGTGTAAGCCTAGTCGGATCTCAAAGGTTGCTTCTTATGTTTCCGTGGTTTACAGGCGCTAAAACAGCCATAGGGTCTGACATGAACTCGGCTGTCAGAATTATCGAGGACGCTCACGAGAAGGGAATTGTAGGTGTTCTCGTCAGTGGCGATCCTGGACTGTTCAGCCTTGCGCGGTTGGTGAAAAATAGATTTGGTTTCGACATGTGCAAGTATGTCCCCGGCATAAGCTCCCTACAGGTCGCGTTCTCAAGGGTTGGGCTAGATTGGTCTGACGCTAGAATTATTTCTTCCCACGGCCAAGATCCTGATCCGGATGTTGTTTCGTCATTGTACTCCGAATCAAAAATAGCTGTGTTTCTTGGGCGAACTGAATCGATGAGTTGGGTGCGGTCATTTCTCAAGGGCCACCCGAGAGAAGTCAAATGTCTGCTATTCGAAAATCTGACCTTGGAGGATGAGAACATTAGAGAAATAGAGGCGGGTTTCATGACTGAAATCAAGGTGAGTTCCCGTTCTTTGTTGCTTGTGATGGATAAAGGGTTGCTGGAATGAATCGTGGCGTATTTTATGGAGTCGGGGTAGGCCCCGGAGATCCAGAACTTATAACTGTTAGAGCCGCAAATATAATTTCTCGGAGCAAACTCATTTTCGCTCCAAAGTCCGGCGCATCCAACGAAAGCCTTGCATTAAGGATTGCTCGGCGTTACGTCTGTGAGGACGCCGAGGTCACGTTGCTCGAATTTCCTCTGGAAAGCGTCGGCCACCAAAGCCCTCAGCAGAGATGGAACAAATCCTGCCTGCCAGTTGTTGAAGCTCTCAAAAAGGGAGAGGACTGTTGCTTTGTCACCCTTGGAGATCCTTACATATATTCGACTTACATCTACCTTGTCAGAGCAATTCGGAATCACTTGCCAGACGCAGATATAGTGACTGTCCCCGGTGTGACTGCTTTTAACGCGGCGGCGTCACTCGCCCAGTTGTCGCTGGCCGAAGCCAATGAGTCCATAAGTCTATTCCCTGCTTCCGCGATAACGGATAAGTCAGATTGGACGGACCCATCGCCCGGAACTTATGTGGTAATGAAAATTGGAGATAAGTTGAAAAACTTAAAGACATACCTGCTCCGATTTTGTGAGAGGGCGCAAACTGTCTTTGTTACTCGAGCGGGTTTGCCGGGGCAGAAGGTTTTGAAATGGCCGGCGGAAACGCCGGACGATCTCGGCCAGGCGAACATGACAGTTATATTGACCAGATTCAGGGTGAAGGAATCCTCATGAAAGTTATCTTTGTTGGTTCCGGGCCCGGCAGTCCTGATCTATTGACCGTGCGAGGGGCTAGAGTAATTGAGCAATGCCGAGTCTGCGTTTACGCCGGGTCGCTGGTAAACCCTGAAATACTTGAAATGATACCTGATTCGGCGGAAAAACACGATTCTTCAAAATTGAATCTTGACGAGATAATAAATATTTTCGAGGACGCAATGAGACGGAATATCGATGTAGTTAGACTACATTCGGGTGATCCGTCAATATTTGGGGCGATCCGAGAGCAGATGGAGCGACTGGACAGGCTCAAAATCGAATATGAAGTTATTCCGGGTGTCAGTTCGTTTCAGGCCACGGCTGCGGCCCTAAAGATCGAACTGACAGCGCCTGAAATATCCCAGACCATAATACTGACAAGGACTGTAGGCAAAACACCTATGCCGGAAGGTCAGGATCTTGAAAGACTTGCCGGCGTCCAGGCAACCCTGTGCGTGTTCTTGTCAGTAGACAAGATTGACGATGTGGCCGCCCGGTTGAAGAAAACCTATGGGCCCGATTGCCCCGCAGCGGTAGTACGTAGGGTTTCGTGGCCGGATCAACTCATAGTTACCGGTACTTTGTCTGATATAGCTAGTAAAACCAGGGCTGCGCGAATAACCAAGACAGCAATGATATTAGTAGGGCCAGCGCTCGGTAAAAACCTGCCCGTTTCAAAACTGTACGACGCCAGATTTAGTCATGAATTCCGAACAAGCATTGATTGAAAACTCCAGGACGGCTCTGGTCACTTTGTCGGACGAGGGAGCGGCCCTCGCCGAAAGACTGGGCTTCGTTATGAAGAACCGAGTGGTGTTTTTGCACTCTAACGTGGACCCACGTTTTTCGGGCGAAAGATTCTACCGCCTGTTCGATATCTCAGAAAATATTTTCGAGAGTTTCAGGAATATAATCTTCATAGGGCCAACAGGAATAGCAGTAAGGGCATTCGGGTGTTTAGCGTCCCGTAAGACCACCGATCCGGCCATAGTAGTGGCGGATGTGTGCGCAAGGTACGTCATAAGCCTATTGTCGGGCCATGAAGGTGGAGCAAATGAGTTAGCCGTGTTTGTGGCTAACCGTCTCGATGCGGAACCTGTGATAACAACCACGACCGAAGCGCGTAAGGATCTTGTAGTTGGAGTTGGATGCCGAAAGGGAGTTTCATCCTCCGTTATAATTGAAGCTATAACATCCACTCTGGCGTTGGAAAGGCTGGATCTCTCAAGAGTCCGTTTGCTGGCTTCAGCGGACATAAAAAAGGACGAGGTGGGCTTGATAGAGGCGTCGAGGCTTCTTGCAATCCCCCTGAGATTTATCAGTTCCATGGAAATTAATCGAAAACATTACGCTTTTGAGCGATCAGATCTTGTTTATTCGCAGTTTGGAATACCGGCTGTAGCGGAACCGACCGCGATACTGGCGGGGAGGAGGACAGAATTAATAGTACCCAAACGAAAATCAAACGGAGTCACAGTAGCGGTCGCAAAGGAAAACTGTACGTAGTCGGAATTGGTCCCGGGTCAGTCGATGATCGTACCAGAAGGGCCGAAGCCGCTATCCTTCAAAGCGATGTTGTAGTTGGCTATTCCAGGTATCTTGGCCTTATAGATGATCTAACCCACGGGAAGAAGGTCGTTTCGTCAGGAATGACTCGAGAGGTCCAGAGGTGCAGGGAAGCTATCAGGTTGGCTTCAGAAGGCCAAACGGTGTCACTGGTTTCTTCGGGTGACCCGGGTGTTTATGGTATGGCCGGTTTGGCTTTACAACTGGTTGCGCAGGAAGGGCTCGATCTGGATGTGGAAATTGTCCCCGGTGTTACCGCGGCGCTCTCAGCAGCCGCAAGACTGGGGGCGCCGTTGATGCTGGATTTCTGCGTCATCAGCCTCAGCGATCTGTTAGCTCCCTGGTCAGTCATTCGGGACCGCCTGAACGCAGCGGCTCAAGCGGATATGGTGACAGCTCTATACAATCCCCGAAGCAAAAAAAGGGTGAAACAACTCGAAGAGGCCGCAAAAATATTCAGAAAGTTCAGGGATGGTGGAACCCCCGTTGGAATAGTCACTTCAAGCGCAGGGGACAATGAGACTGTTGTGATTTCAGACCTCGACAATTTTCTGGATCATGAAATAAGCATGCTTAGTGTGGTCATAATAGGTTCATCTACTTCCACAACCGTCAATGGCTGTTTTATCACACCTCGTGGTTACCTCATATGATCTTGCTTTTAGGGGGAACGTCCGAATCAGTGGAGACGGCTAGACTCCTCGTTGACCATGGACTCAAATTTGTTTTTTCAATGGCCACTGAAATGCCCATAGGAATCCCGGATTCTCGACTACTGACCTTGGTACGTAGCGCCATGGACAATACCGCTATGGAAAAGATGATTCACGAGAGGATGATAACCGCTGTGGTTGACGCCACTCACCCCTACGCCGTAGAGGTTACCAGGAACGCCATTCTGGCATGCCGAAACTCTGGCGTGAGATATTTCAGGCTGTCCAGACGCTCTTCTGTTTCGCACAATCCCGAAATAATCTGGGCGATGGACCACATGGAAGCGGCCAGAAAAGCAGGAACCGCCGGTCGTACAGTACTGTCCACCATAGGTGTTCGAAATCTGGGACCATATGCGTCAGTTTGCTATGCAAGAGGTATTCGACTGATAGTCAGGGCGATGCCAAGCGAAGAGTCCCTAAACGCCATTAAATCTTTGGGGATTCCGAATGAATGCGTCATCACCGGAAAGGGCCCATTTACGTTCGAACAAAACGTCGAGGCCATCAGGCGATTTGAAATTGGGACCCTGGTTACGAAAGATAGCGGCGTCCGAGGAGGAACTGACGAGAAAATTCGGGCCGCAATCCAGGAAAAATGTATTGTAATAGTTGTTAGGAGACCGGAACCCCAAGGAGGGGAAGTGTTTTTCGAACCAGGTGAACTCGTGAAGTCATTGATAAACTATTTGGGGACTATATCCTCAAAAAGGGAAGGGGTGACTCCTATCACTATGTTGTAGAGCATGACGGCTATTCTACGAACTTCCCATTCGGCGTCTCTGGGAAGTCTCAACCGTAAAAAATCTCTTAACGCCCTGGCGTTGATCCACCAGATTCTTTCTTGCGATGACGCCACCGGGATAGATCTTCTCGCGTCTTCTTTGTGCAGCTTACTGGAATTCCGAAGATCATCGTACAGTTCGTAAGCTTTTTTGTTGTTCTGGCTCAATTTGTCCAAAGCCGCCTTTACAGTCTTTTCGTCGCTAATGTAGCTCAGAAGTGGATAGACAAAAGCGGCCCCCTGAGACTGAAACCGACGGCTCGAACTGACGTGCCCCTGACCTATTCTATGTCTGGAAATCTGAGCGCCACACGCCTTGGATATGCCAGAAACCCTGAAATTGAATTGAAGAGATTCAATAGGGGTGAGATGGCCGAGTTGAATAAGTTTGCTGTTGAGGGACTTTTTTCTGTCCGGATCATTAGCCATCTTCTCTCTGCTGCCATAGCTGATTGCGGCAGACCATGCGGGTATAGTCTCAATTGCGTCCCAGAAATCTCTGGAGTCTGAGGGCTTGTTCAAATTATCCAAGGGAACCGTGACGGCTTCCAGAACGACCTCCGGTTCAACGTTTCCAAAACATTCGCTTCTGAGTTTTTTCCATGGGTCATCAATAGTAATCATTCCGGAACCTCTCCCAATCAAAAAGTGAATAACTCAATACATAAACCAGACCGCCCGCGTTAACTTTAACTCAATTCAAATCTTAAAGATTCGCCCACTCGTAAACATTCCTGCCGGAAGGTTTGTTCTTGGATAGCCTTGCCACGGCTATTTTCCACATTTGTTCAAAACCTGAACTTTCGCTAGGATAATGACACCACCCAACCTTCACGGAATGAACAATCTCCACTCCATCAACATGGGTGGTTTGCAGACTGAAAAGGCCAAGAACCCTCTGAATTATATGGGTTGCTTCATCGAGCGGCGCGTTTTCGATGAACGAACCGAACCCCCCGGTTCTGAACTTTCCCGCCATTGTTTTTCGCTTGTCAAGACTGAGAAGTCTTTCGGTAAAAATCGTAAGGAACCTCTTCATCCTTGCTACGTCATGTTCAAGATATATCGAGTCAATATTCTCGATCTGAACGAGTACCAGGAGACAAGGCGTCCTTTCCTCCGCAAGTTGTGAGAATCTAGTTCCCGTTTGAAACCTGAAAAAACTTTCATTCATCAGACCGGATTCGCCATCGTAAAGACGAACCGCCTTCAGGAGTTTCTCGTTTACGACGTTTCTTCTTACTATGGCTACAATTGCTCCAATGAATTCCCATAAAAAACGATCCTTTTCCAGAAGAGAGTCTTCCTTGCTGGATGCCAGTAACAGGAATCCATCGACACCTTCACCTCTTGTCCATGGAACGACCACAGCGCTCTTTACGGGGAACCCCAGCGCCTCTCCCACATGAAAAATGGGCACAAACGGTTCGCCGGGTTTAGGACTTCCCATGATCACGGATTGAACGTTCTCAATCGACCATTTAGCCCAACCGGGGCGCAACTTTACTATGCGACCCTTGTTGAGAGACTTGGAAAAGCCCGACACAGACCTTACCCTGCAATCCATATTTGGCAGTGAGACGGTTGCTATTAGAGCCCCGTCAAATCGTCCTTTGCTAACGAGAGACGACACTAACCCATCAAAAAATGTGTCTGAGATATCTGTCGCAAGGCGGTATTCGTTGAGCATCTCGGCCAGAGACGAAAACTCGGATCTTGTGGTGTCCAGACCGTCTGAAGATCGCATCATCGTTAAGATGCCCTCAATGGCGCGAGCTATCTCCTGGATGAAACGTATATGTCCGGGCTGGAAAGCCGCAAGCTCGGTTGTGTCCACAACCAGGGCCGCATGATCCAACACGGGGGCCACAACCATAGCCAGGACAGGCTCAGGTTTGGAATAAATTTCCTGCGCCAGTAGAGGAACCCGAGCATGGGTCTCATGAGTCACCGAGCGCTTGGCGAACAAGGCTGCCATACGTGATTTTTCCGTGGAAACCGCAGTTTCCGACAGAAAATGCTTGCTCAGCGTACGGTGTGACACCACTCGAAATGATCTGTCGGAATTTGATTTTATATAAATCGCTACCGTGAAGACCTCGAGTGATTCCGCAACGGCGGAAACTAACGCATTCAACGAATGAATCAAGTCTGGACTGTAATTATTGGATTGTGGCAAAGAACTTATCAATTCTTTTCCGTTTCGAATGTCACAGTGATGTGAACCGGATCAATGGAATCAATTCTGAGGCCATCGGGCTTAACGACCACGGGCACTCTTATCTGCTGCCTCAAGGCAAGTTCTGATACGTTTACAGGGTCAGTGGTGACCGACTGTAGCCTCTTCAAATCACCCTGAGAAGCCCTGACTTTGACTTCCGTAGGGGACACGCCAATCTTGGTGTTGTCGGGGAGAGCCCCCACTATAGTGGGAACAACCTTAAAAAGCTTAACTGAGGACGCTTCAATGTTAAGTTGAAGGTCAGACGGCCTGATTTGCGATATGGTGATCCCCGGGGGAACCTGAAGATTCGCGGAAGTGATCCTAAAGAAGTTTAGCCCGGGAATGACTTTGCTCAGATCAACAACAGCCCGCACTGAACCAGGATTGAGATTTTCGAGTCCTGAAGCGGAACCCTTGATTCTGACATCAATTCTGTCCATCCATGGCCCTACTATCTCGGTGGCTGAGGGAAGGTTAGTGTACTGAATCGGGACTGATATCCCGATCTCTGATCGCTGCGGCCCAACAATGAGGAACCACAGAAAGAGGGATGTTACGACTGAAAGTAGTTTGAGGCGCCAATTTGAAGTGAATCGGGACACCAATGTTCGATGCGATTCTCGATCTTTCGAGAAGCGATGATTCTCCAGGCTCTTCTGAAGGGCCTGCCTGAAGTCACTGCGGCGTTTAAAGAGAGTGATTTCTGAGCTGTCGACAAGTGAGACATCGCCTCTTTCTTCAGAAATTACGACACAAACAGCGTCAGACCTTTCAGAAATACCTATGGCAGCCCTGTGGCGGGTTCCGAATTTTGCGCTGAGGTCTTCGTCACGTGACAGAGGTAAAATACAGGACGCCGCCTTGAGTCTATCGTGATAAACCAGCGCAGCTCCGTCATGAAGAGGTGAGTTTTTTTGGAAAATGGCCTGGAGCAATTCGGCAGATAAAGCGCTGTCCAACTCCTTGCCCTTAACAATGAGATTGTCAAGCGCGTCAAGCCTCTGAAAAACTATCAGCGCCCCTGTCTTTTGCCTGGCCAATTCCGTTACTGCGTTGACCACCTCCTCGACTACGCCAGTGTCGACGCTTTGAAACTGCCGATTCTTCCAGTGTCGGATAGGAGAGGCTCTGTCAAGCATCTGACGGATTTCAGGCTGAAACACTATTACCAGCACTACGATTATTGCGGCCCAGACATACTGAAGAAGAACCGAAGTGAGAATAAGGCCTAGTTTGCTGGCCAGAAAATAGAAGATTCCGGTGCCAATTAGCGTAACCAGTATCTGGAAGGACCTGGTTCCCTTGAACCAGATCGCCACAAAGTACATCAGAAACGCGATAAACCCAATGTCGATAAGGTTAATAAAGCTTATTGAAAGGATCCATTCCTTGATGAACGGCATTTATGCCTCTGTAAATCTTATTCAATTTATAAATGCTGTAGCCGATTAGCTACAAATGAATGGTAGTTATCAAGACCACATTTCGAAGTGTTTTGCAAGCAATACCATTGACCTGCCCGAATGTGTCCACAAAGCCTGTGGATAACTTCTGAGTAATCCTGTTGATAGATTCGGAAACCTGAGTGTTATCCTAGGCCGTACACATATCGCGCCATTTGTGGGCGCCAAAAAAAGTCTAATGAAATCAATATACACCGTAACCTGCCGTAATCTAAGGGATCTCTGAATCGCCCTTAATCATGGCGGATCGACTTATAAACAGCTGTTGATAAATGTCGTTGTAAACTCTCAGAAGCGCTTTGAATTATAAAGGCTTTTGCCACCCATTGAATTATCCAGCCTGATCATGCTCGACTTGCGACGATTTGAACAATTATCTATAAAATGTCAATGACATAGTCAGATAACTGTAAAACCTGGCCGCTCATCGACATGGATTATTCAGTGAGCGGGCGCCCTGACGTGACAGGATGCGCTGTGCCCCCCACCCATGTCTTTAAGTTCCGGCGCAATTTCCTCGCACATTTTAACCTTGAGCCAGCAACGAGTATGAAAACGACAGCCTTTAGGAGGATTGATGGGGCTCGGGACGTCTCCCTCGAGTATTATCCGTCGGCGTTTGGTCGTCGGGTCAGGAATTGGCGCTGCGCTCCAAAGGGCCTCTGTGTAAGGATGTAAGGGATTTCTGTATATTTCTCTTTTTGGACCGGTTTCGACAATTTTCCCCAAATACATAACCGCCACGCGATCTGAAATGTGTTCAACTACAGAAAGATCGTGTGACACGAACAGATACGTCAGGTTATATTTTTCCTGCAAATCCTCCATCAAGTTGAGAACCTGCGAGCGGATTGAAACATCGAGAGCGGAAACCGGTTCGTCAGCGATGATCAGGCTGGGATTAAGCGCAAGCGCCCTGGCTATTCCGATTCTTTGCCTCTGGCCTCCTGAGAATTCATGGGGATACCTGTCGGCAAATTCCGGTCTCAAGCCCACTTCACGCATAAGTTCCCTGACTTTGTCGGCCCTGTCGGCCCTTGATCCAATCTTATGAATTACAAGCGGCTCCATTATAGCGCTTTTTACCGTTCGACGAGGATTGAGAGAAGAATACGGGTCCTGAAAAATGATCTGCATTTTTCTTCTCAGATTTTGCATTTCTTCAAAACCGATCAGCGATATGTCCCGGCCCTCGAACCACACTTTGCCGGAATCGGCTTGCTCCAGCTTAAGTATGAGCCTTCCAAGGGTTGTTTTACCGCAACCTGATTCCCCAACCAGACCTAGCGTCTCACCCTTGTAAATACTCAGATCCACACCGTCAACCGCACGCAGCTTCAGTCCACCGCCCCGGAAGAAGGTCCGTTCCACGCGAAAACTCTTCACGATGTTGTCTATCCTCACGAGTTCTTCGGCTTCATCGTG
This sequence comes from Pseudomonadota bacterium, assembly GCA_043803345.1. GTDB lineage: Bacteria > Desulfobacterota > Desulfomonilia > Desulfomonilales > Desulfomonilaceae > CAJBEZ01. Next base: position 6,001 of record JAZDKD010000206.1, on the reverse strand, counting down.
AGCCTTGTCAATCTGCGCCGAATATGAAACCACTCTGGATCTCCATATGTTGATGTCGATCTTGGCGACCGTTAAAATCCGTGATATACGGTCACGCCAAGAAAGTCAAACGAGGTCGGTTGTCATAGAATTCCTCTACGTTTTAATAGGCGTTGCGCCGGGTATCCTCTGGTTACTGTATTTCTTCATCGTTAACCGCAAAGAGGACAACTCATTTGAAAGCATAGCCCGCGTTTTTGTATGGGCAGCGGCTTTCACGATACCAACAGCGATTCTGGAGCACATTCTGGTTGCGTCTGTCCACATGGAGACCCTCCAGGAATCCATGATTTCAAGCTTTTTCATGATTGCGCCTATTGAGGAATTCTTTAAGCTGCTCGCTGTCTGGATAGGGGCTTACCGTAGGGCGGATTTTCGATCACCCATGGATGGCTTGACTTATGCCGTTACAGCGGCGCTGGGTTTTGTTGCGGTTGAGAATGCGCTGTATATCATTCGCCTTGGCCCCACTATCGTTTGGATGCGCTTATTGTACGCCACGCCCGGCCACATTCTGTTTTCCTCATTGTGGGGTTATTCGCTGGGTATAGCTCGGTTTGTCCCTTCGGGCGAATTCTTGATAATCCTGAAAGGGTTTTTTTTGTCGGCGGCTTTCCATGGGCTTTATAATTTCCTGGTCGCTTTAGAGCCATCGAAGACCAGGTTCTATCTTGTCCCACTTTTGGCGGTTCTTTTGATTGTGGCTGTGACCCTTGTAAGGAAACTCTACAGGTCTTCTCCTTACGAGGACCTGGGAGAGTGGCTACTTGTCGCCTGTCCAAACTGTGACGCATATGCGCCCCAATCCTCGATAGTTTGCGCAAGATGTGGGGCTTCTCTGGCAAATCTTGAACCTGACAGCCCCAGGTTCTGCTGGAAGTGCCGACATCAGGTCGCAGTGGACGCAACCAGGTGCCCAAGATGTTACGTGAGACTCAGAAAGACGGCCCCCAGTGGTAACGCCACAACCGCTCTGAACGAAGAAGCCGCTAAAGTCTGATTCCAGTGACAATGATTTTCCCGGAGAGATCATCCTGTGAAAAAAAGATTGCGATTTTCAGGTTTTTTTCTTGACAACTATGGACATGACGCTGCATAAGTTCTAGGTTAATATATGAAGTGACATGATAATGAAAGTCGACGAAAATGATCTGGACAATTACCCCAAAAAAAGAATATTCGCGCGAAGGCGTCGGACTATCCTCCCCGTCCAGGTCTGTGGGTCGTATTTCTCCTGTTCTAATAAAAAATAAATTACATGGAGGAGGGCTTCGCCTGAGCGAGGAGATCTTTGATCTGCTCCTCGTAAGGTTGAGGTCCTAGCCGCACTGGGTTGGAGGAGCCCTAGTCCTCTTAATCGGCTTTAGCTCGCCGTATACTTGTTCATCGCGTGAGCGGAAGCCGAGAACTCATGTGTAAGCGCCCTCTCACCCGTTCAGTCTGATCCGGGTGTAGCGGTGGCGGTATTATGGCATCCGTAGAAGTTTCGAGAGGCGATTAGGTCCACTCGGTACGGGGGATGACGATGAAAGCTTTAGGGATTCATCTCTTGATCGAGCTTTGCTCTTGTAGTCGGCAGAAGTTGGACGACATGGACTACCTTGAGAGGATAATGGCGCAGGCAGCTGAAGTAGCAGGCGCTACTGTTCTGAAGACTGCGTTTCAGAATTTCAATCCTCAGGGAGTTTCCGGCGTCGTTGTCATAGCGGAATCACACCTAACAATTCATTCATGGCCTGAATACGGCTATGCGGCCGTAGATATTTTCACGTGCGGGACCAAGGTAGATCCATGGAAGGCCGCCAGTTTCCTCAGAGAGGAACTCGAAGCGCTGGATATTCAGATCAAGGACTTCGAGAGAGGAATCCCATGGGAAATGCAAGATCCTGGACCGAATCTGGGAGTTATTGAACATGCTGCGTGTGGCGGTGTTAACTGTTAGTGACCGTTCATCCGAAGGTATAAGGCCTGACGGGTCCGGGCCGGTCCTGGAAGAAAAGGTTCGGCGCCTTTCGTGGCAGGTTGTTGACACGGCGATTTGTCCGGACGAAGAGGCGCGTATTGCTGAACAGTTGATCCGTTGGGCCGACGGAGACGTGGCAGACTTAATCCTGACAACTGGTGGGACCGGACTGGCCCCCAGAGATGTCACGCCCGAGGCTACCCATCTGGTTGTAACCCGGTTGGTCCCAGGAATCCCCGAAGCCATGAGGGCCGCCAGCCTTACTAAGACGCCGCGCGCCGTAATTTCACGCGGCATTGCGGGTGTCAGACGGCGGGCCCTCATCATCAATCTTCCCGGAAGCCCAAAGGCGGCATTGGAAAATCTCGATGCCGTGGCCGCCGCGCTTGAGCACGCTGTATCCAAAATTCAGGGTGACCCTACGGATTGCGCGCACATGTAGCGATTTATTTTCGACGATGACCCTCCAACGTCACGGAGTATCCAAAGAGACAATAATATCATGAATCGTAGAGGTTCGTTTTTCCCAACCCCGGCCGGGGGAATCCTTTTGAAAGCGCTGAAGAGGATGGGCCTTGGTTCTGCCCTGGCCCGCCAGTCGATTGTGAATCAATGGCCAAAAATAGTGGACAGGGTTATAGCCAAAAGGGCGAAAGCTGAACGGCTGGTGGATGACATTCTTTATGTGGTTGTGGACTCATCTGTGTGGATGAACGAACTGTCAGCCAACAAGTTCACCTTGCTCGAAAAGATCAACGCGACCCTCGAATCCGGTGTCCCGAAGATCAGGGACATCAAGTTCACCCAGTCTTCCTGGAATCGAATGAAAAGAAGAGATTTACCGGTTCCAGAGGCTCCGGAAATTAAATCCGTCCCTGTGGACGAAAAGGCTATTGAAGTTTCAACACGGGAAATCGGCAAGATCAAAGACCTGGAGGTCCGCGCCATGCTTGAGCGGATCATTCGGAAAGACGCTCAACTGAAGGCCTCATCGCACCATTCAAGGCCTGAATGAAAAGCTAATTTGCCTTGCCGTAGACCATCAGAATCAGACGATAGAGTTCACATTCTTAATTAGCCTTTACGGGCTGCGTATCCCGGATCATTCCTATTCCTACAGAACCGCCTGAAAATGGCAGTAGTAGCCAGATTCGGTTTTCGTCCCGCTTTCGGACAGGAATCAACTGGGTTCCCCGTTCAGGGAATAAGGGATCATAAATTATTAAACCCTTCTCCGATATTTCCCATCTCCCTTTAACAGGACGAAAAAGGTTGCTCATTGCGTAAGTTCCATCCGAATTTATTTCCAGAAAGGCGGCTTGTTTTTCCGAAGTTGTTACCCGTGATTTCTCCTTGTCAGTGAGGCCCCACTTGGAAAACTGGTCAAGCCACTTCCATTTTCCTAACATGAAATCAGCGCTCACACTCTCAGAAACCCCCACGAGCCCGATAGAGGACGGCAAGGTTGATGTTTCCTGCGGGGCCACGCCGGAAAAAAGTGGCATGAGAGTCAGAATGAGAACCTGAAGATCGAGCAAAGGTTTTACTCCCGGATGATAGGAACCGGATGATGACTCAAAGTCACATCCGTGGAAATTCCCGGCAGTATATATTAAGTAGAATCGAATCGGCAACGAGGCTAAAGATCAAGAACTGGAAAATAAAGCATTGGCAAATAAGACTCAGGGAAAGATAGAGACATGGTACAGACTTCTTTTCGAGAGGTTTGGCCACCGGAACTGGTGGCCAGCGGACAGTCCTTTTGAGGTCTGCGTGGGAGCTATCCTGACACAGAACACATCATGGAAGAATGTTGAAAAGGCAATCGCAAATCTTAAGGCGGCTGATTTTCTGGATTCGTTTAAATTAGAAGCGATATCGCAGGATGATTTGGCGACACTTATAAGACCTGCGGGATATTTCAACATCAAAGCCCGGCGTCTCAAGAATTTCATATCTCGTCTTGTTTCAGACCATGGAGGTTCGATTGACGAAATGTTTGCTTCGTCAGTCCCGCAATTGCGAGCCGAACTGCTCTCAATAAACGGTGTAGGCAGGGAGACCGCAGACTCCATGATACTTTATGCGGCGAATAAGCCCATATTTGTGATTGACGCATATACGAGAAGGGTGATGGAGCGCCACGGCATTGCCGGACCGGAAGCGGACTACGATAGTCTTCAGGCGATATTTCACAGTAATCTCAAAGAAGATGTCGCCCTGTTCAATGATTTTCACGCGCAGTTCGTGGCTGTTGGATCAAATTACTGTGGGAGAAAGGCGAAATGTTCGGGGTGTCCGCTGGAAGGGGTGTAAGTTTGTGTTTAATAGTACAGTCCTACCTGGAAGAATGGGCCCTGCCATTGAGCTTTGAGGCTCGTTGCATTGGGCAGGGCAGCGTCAATGGTGACTGACCTAAAACCCGCTTCAATTCCGGCGGAGAAGGTAGAATGGCCAAAAGCGCTAAAGTCCCAGACTGAAGGTCGGGCACCGACCATAACTTCCCATTCCAGAATTCTCACTTCATATTGGGCGCTGGTGATCTGTTTCCAGTAAGGAAAAGGGAAATTGATTTTTGCCTGCGCTATTATTGGCACCTCACGGACTCTGGCCGGGATTGCAAATACGTGGAGCCCAATAGTAGCAGGTCCGCTCGAACTCTTGTTAAAACGGTTAGGCCCTTGGCCATATACATAATTAGTAACGTCCTGATACTCCAGGAGGTAATAACCCGCTTCCGGGGGGGGGGCTCCCGGATCTGTAGACAAAAAACGCTTAGAAACTGTTGATGTGCTCGGCGACCAAACAGAATTCACCGCAAGTTTCTTGTCGCTAAAAGTGAAAGAATTTACATTCCAGTCAAAGTCTATCCCACCGCGAACGAAAGGATATCGAATTAGATCGAGCGCCATACCCACGCGGGTTGAACTTAAATCGAGCTCGGAAACTCTGATATAATCATTTGGTCCGGAAGACGACGAAGAGTTAAACGGTACGGATCCTATAATTCCGCGAAAGATTACATCTTCCTCCACTGCAAGTCTTAGCCCTAATCTGTCGACTTGAAGTTGAAAAACAGCAGAATTAAAAGGAGTCGGCTGGGGATCAAAATTATATCCTCCACCTGTAGAATTAGGGCCAGTTGCCGAGGCCAGAAGATCATAATCCGTTCCGTTACGAGAAACGCTCCCTGAAGTCAACCGGGGGACAAAGTAGCGATACTCGACCTTGAATCGGTAATCAGACCAGTCCCACCAAGTCCCTGAAGAGAACCATGATGATAGATCCTGGCTGTGAGAATTGGAAGGGGAGAAACAAAGACAGACCATCACAAAGAGCGCAAAAGGAAGAACCGCCGCAGTCAGATTAATTTTCGGCTTCAATCCATACCTCTTTGTGAAAACACAGGAAAAAGAATAATAACAATAATCTATTGCACCGCACTATATAGCAAATCCGGACAAAGTGTCAAGGAATTAGTCCTGAAGAGGGCCAGATGATGATGGACAACAGTGGGTTCATCTAATAAATTACGCTAGATAAACGGTTTATCATTGCGTTTTTTATATAATTTGGTATTATAATGCAATAATTCTCTACCCGGAGGTTTCCGTGAGATTCCTTACTAAGGCAATGATAACATTATGTATTCCTGCTACACTCTTCTTTTCAGCGTGCACGGATGACACCGCGGAACTGAAAACCAGAATGGCGGAACTTGATAAAAAAATCCAGAAACAGGAAAAGGATCTGCGGGAATTCTCAACCAAATTAGCTCCCTCAAAGGATTTCAGCGCTGATATCCAACGCCTGGAAGATCAAAATGAACGGGTTTCTCAGGTAATCAAGACTAAGGTTGAACCGCTAAACAGTAAACTCGAGGAATTCCGCGAATGGGCGCAGGACGCCCAAAAAGAGAGAGAAGGGGTCAAGGAAAAGATCAAAACTCTCGAAGCAAGTATGGTCGAATTGAAGAAAAAGACCGAATCACGAACCACG
>JAZDKD010000205.1:0-2698 GCA_043803345.1 Pseudomonadota bacterium | reverse complement strand
TTCTTTTCGATAACCGAGGAGTCTCTCTGCCGCAGAATTGAAGATTATGATCTCGCCACCTTTTCTTACACAAACTATTGCGTCTGGCGAGCTTTCAATAATATTTTCCCTAAAGAGATAGGCCTTTTCGAGTTCTGTATTCGCCTGACTAACGAGAATCTCGAGGTTGCGGGTGTACTGCTTAACCTTTTCTCTGAGCTCTACTTTCTCAACCGATCTCTTTAGTGATAGAGACAAGACTTCTTCGGCTACCGGCTTGGTCAAGAAATTTGAAGCTCCATTCCTCAAGCATTCTATCACAATGTCCATGTCGCCGTGACCTGAGAACACAATGACCTCAGCATCGTGATTCAACTGCCTGATCCGACGAAGGACCTCAACTCCGTCCATACCCGGCATTCTCACATCCAATAAAACCACCTCCGGAGCCTGATCTTTATAAATTTCCAGGGCATTAGGACCGTCAGACGCAGTCCATACCGAATGCTGGTCGAGTTCAAGAGTCATCCGCATCATGTTGCGAACACTCTCTTCATCGTCAACGAGAAGAATTTTGGCCATTTTCCTTCACCATCATACCCTTTAAGCGGGGTAATCCCTGGCTAATTCCATCCGCGCTTGTCGAAGTAATCCCAGAGGTCATCCCGAAGCATCTCATACTCGTCCTTGACATCCTCATAAGAGCGAGCGTTTTCAATGGCCAGCGCCACCTGTTCGGCAAAACCAAAAAGAAACCTCGATTCATCTTCCGAAAATTTTCTCAATTCCGAAGTGTAAACCCTTAATGACCCGATGACTTTATTTCTGACGATAAGAGGAACGCTGAGGATAGAGGCTATGCCCTCTCGATTGGCTTCGGCCTGGTACTGGATTCGTGAATCTGTCGAAGCGTCCTCTATCCACACCAATTTACCGTTCATCGTAGTGTCTGGCAGGCTTTTGGATGAATCAAGAGGGCCTTTGTCCACATAGTTACGACTAAGGCCGTAATGAGCAAAAATACGCAAATTCTCTCTGGTCTTATCTATAAGAATCAAACAACTACCTTTGACTTTCATGACCTTTACTACGCCCTGAACGATTAGATCCAGCACCTCCTTGAGGTTCAAGGTTGAGGCAATAGCATTTTTTATTTCCGCAAATGTATCCTCACGATAGCGTTTTTCCATACGAGCCTTCCTATCGTTCATGATCTTTGCAACAAGTTCTGTGAGCTGGTCAGGAGTGAAAGGTTTTCTAATGTAGTCCACAGCTCCCATTTTCATCGCCTTGACTGCGGAATCAACCGTAGAATATGCGGTAAACATGATAATTGAAAGATCGGGATCAATTTCCAGCATAGATTCCATGGCCTGCAGACCGTTCATGCCTGGCATTTTTAGGTCTGTTATCAAGATGTCAAAAGGTCCTTCTCTTAAGGTCTCCAGGGCCTCCTCGCCATTCCTGCATGTTTTGACCTGGTAATTTTCTTCTTCGAGAATACGGGAAACACTTTCGAGTACTATTTTTTCGTCATCCAGCGCCAAAATCTTCCCTTTTTTAGTTTCCATTTTTTCACTCCACCAAAAGATCACTTTTTCATTTTTCGAATTTATGAAAAATATCGTTTACCCAACCAACTTGGTTTGTGACCTTAATCTCAGGAGCCGTTAAAGCAGCTGACTCCAGAGGTATACTTTTTTTCAACGCATCTATGTCCCGCCTCAGACTTTCATAGACCATGGCATTTTCCAGCGCTCGAGCCGCTTGGTCTGCGAATTTGATAAGTAATGTCATTTCATCGTTGTCAAAGAGTCTTTCTTGAGCGCTATATATCCTCAAAACTCCAGGGATTGTCATGTTCAGTTTAAGAGGAATCGAAAGAATGGAAGCGATACCCTCAGACCTTGCATTGTCGGGATAGCGGAGACTTGACTCGAAGTCCTTTTCCCCAACAAGAATCGGCTGCCCAGAATGAAAGATTTCGGAAACGCTCTTTTCGCTATTCAGGATCCCTTTTTGAACATATTCTTCACTCAATCCGTAATGAGACGCCACATCGAGACTTTGGTTTTTTTTGTTGTATATAAGGACGCAGGCGCCCTTTACTTTGAACAGTCCAACCACGCTGGTGCAGATGAGTCTTAATACTTCCTGAACCTCTAGGCTAGATTTGATAGCTTTTTCCGCGTCCCCGTACAACATTTCAATTTCTTTATCGCGGCGTTTCTTTCGAACCTTATCGAGGGCCAGTTCCGTCACGGATAGAAGCTCTTCAGGGGTGAACGGTTTTGGCAGGTAATCCAAAGCCCCAAATTTCATTGATTCGACTGCGGAATCGACTGTGGCAAAACCTGTGAACATGACTACCCCAGTGTTAGGATGATCCATAGCAACAGCCCTTACAGCTTCCATCCCGTTCAGGCCAGGCATCATTAGGTCAGTAAGCACAATGTCGTAGGACTGTCTGGCAAGACAATCCAGAGCCTGGTCTACCCTCATTGCGCTTTCAACTTGGTATCCCTCTTCTTCAAGAATTCTTCTGACGCTCTCGTGAATGATTTGCTCATCATCAATGACTAAAATGGTTGCCTTCGGTTTCCCGGCTGCGCTCATGTTACCTCCTCGTCAGCCAATATGATGGATTTGGCTCCAATGTTTCATAAACATTTTAACTTTATCACAGCGCAGTCAATCTCACTCGACAAACGTTGGTGTT
>JAZDKD010000204.1:0-2902 GCA_043803345.1 Pseudomonadota bacterium | reverse complement strand
CACGCGAACGAGATCTTTACTGCGAATCATGTCGTCGACAACCTTTTTAAACTCTATTGGTGAAGGTCCATATTTGTTCTTGATATAGGTTACTCCAACAAGTTGTTCCTCGTATTTCTCGTAGAAATCGAAGTCGATGAAGTACAAGAGCTTATAGATCACCGTTTCGCCGATGTTGGGCTTTGCGCCGACCTTTCCTAGGATGTAGAGCAGCACTTCTCGAAATTTACTTATCTTTTTCTGGGGAACGCTGATTCTCATGCAGGAAGCGCTGTCTTTCTGCTTCTTGGCGGGCTCTTTCTCAATGTGCAGGGTGATCTGTTGGGTAGCGCTCATGATGTCGCTCATAGTAAGCCCAAAGACTTCGGAGAGCGTTTGAGCTTCAGAAACGTTGAGCGAACGCCTCCCCGCCTCTATCTCCACGAGCGTGGCGCGAGAGATGTCGAGACGACTGGCAAGCTCTTCTTGGGAGACATCCTGTTCGTTTCGGATGTCCCTGATCCTTTGGCCGACGATTTTATTGATACTCTTTGTCATAAAACCATTGTAGCCGCCTTTCTTGTTGATGTCAATAATACTGACAATATGATGTCAGGATATTGCACAAACTGTCAGGCGGTCATGGGGTGCAACAACCTTTGAGTGGCAGGAATTAGCGGCTCAAAAGCCGCGATTTCGTCGCAATGCTCGGTTCGCAACGCGTCCAGCAGGAAGCGCAAAATAAAAATGGTCACGAAAGGGGTCTTTTTTGTTGTCCTTTAATTTTTTTTTACCGTTTAAGTTCTTTTTTTGTTTTTACAGGTGGAAGAAAGTTTTCACCTGTCACGACTCGTTTGCCGGTTTTCTGTTCCAGTTCAAGGCGCGCCCCTTTGGCGATTCCTCCGCCTTTTTTACCGGCTTCGGTGTTTTGGGCCATGCCGGTTGCATCGTCTGTTTCGGCAATCTGGCGTGTGGAAAGTTCCGCGAGTGCGGTGAAGATAAGTTCGGCCTCGCTCATGTGATCGCGCAAGTTTTGGCTCTTGAGCCCCTTGATAGCCTTATGCTCTTTGACCGAAACTCCGCTCCATTCCTGATGGATGATATTGGTGAGGATTGCGTATTCCGTTTCTTCTTTTATGTCGTGATCTTTCCAATAATCGGTGAGTTTGTTGCGGGTTTCCTGACTCATCATCCTCTGCTGGATCCACTTTTCGCTTCTGCCGTATTTTGTCCAGTATTCACGCGCGCGGTCGAGTGAGCGGGAGGGATCGCTCATATCCTGAATTCGCTCGTATCCTGCCTTGGCAAGCCAGAGTTTGATTGGTTCTGCTTTGGGGCTAGGAACCGACTGGATGAGCCTTAACAAGGTTTCGGGGGAAGCTACGTCCGTTAGACGTAATTTGCCGTCTTCAGCGACCATTTTCAACCGGTTACAATTTGTAACCGTTTCACTTCCCTCTTTATTTAGGCGGTTTTTAAGAACTTTCCAATAATTCCTCGCAGCCTGATGATCTGTCTGCTGGGTCAGGGCCGCAATGATATCGACTACGGAAAAGAACCACGTTTCAGTTCCCTCGTCATAAATTCGACGGATCTTATAGTCTTCAAAAACTGCGAGGGCATTATCTTTGTTCATTGTCTCCTCCAAGCCGCCATCACATCACCGCTTCCGTTCACTTGTCTAGAAAAATACCGGGGAAATTTACGCGCATCGCCGTCACGGAGTAATTTGGGACTGGTTGACTTATGACTTGACTAATACTTGACTAATATGCCATGTATTGTTTATGTCCTACGTTCCCAAATTTAACGTAACTGCACATCTGGTCAAAATTATAGAAGAAATCGCCTCTTTTAGAGAAAAGGTTCTTTCTTCTTCCATTCAGGTCCCATGGATTCCTGTGCTGCAAAAAGACGCCAGGATTCGCAACACTCATGGTTCAACAGCAATTGAAGGAAACCCGCTGACATTAGAAGATGTTCGACTCCTGGAAGACGGCAAACAGTTGCCAACTGCAACGGCAAGGTCAAGGCGAGAGGTCCTGAATTATTTTGCTGCATTACGTTTCATTGAAAAAAATGCTGTCAAGAAAACCATCCTGGAAAAAGATCTGCTTAAACTACATAAGATTATTTCAAACGACGTAATGGATCAGGGAAAGGCCGGCGAGTTTCGAAAGATTTCTGTCAGAGTCGGTCATTACTTGCCGCCTAAGCCCGATATTGTTCCACAACTGACAAGGGAATTGTTGGAATGGTGGAATAAGTCGAGTTCGAAATGGTCGCCGGTTATTTCATCTGCAATAATTCATTATCGGTTTGAGGCGATTCATCCATTTGGAGATGGCAATGGCCGCACAGGTCGAGCGCTGGCATTATGGGAGTTGTACAGGCGAGGTTTCGATACCAACCACATCTTTTCGATTGATGAATTTTTTTGGGAAGGCCGGCAAAAATATTATCGCGCGCTCGATCAAGTCAGGCAGACGAAAGATGATTTGACCGGTTGGTTGGAATATGTGGCAGAGGGAATTCACCTGACATTGGAAAGAGTCTTATTGCGAGCACAGGAACTAAGCGCGAGTATTGGCAATGAGAAGCTTGTTTTACGGCCTAAACAGGAAAAATTACTGGCCCTTTTGAGAGATAAAAAAAGCATGTCTCCAAAGGAGATATGGGAAGCGCTCGATATTTCCAGGCAAGGAGCGATGGATCTGCTCAAGCCCTTGATCAAAACCGGAATTATTCAAAAGATTGGCACAAAAAAATCCGGGAAGTATGTTTTGAAATAAGAGGAGTCGAGTGCCAGCAGGTTAAAGATCGGAATAAATTGCAGACTAGTGAGTTAGTTTATGCGCTTTGTTAAAACTACAATGGTGTTTGCTCAGGTGTTGATGGCCAATATTATCAACGAAGTTTTATG
>JAZDKD010000203.1:0-7103 GCA_043803345.1 Pseudomonadota bacterium | reverse complement strand
CCTATTGTCTCAACTATCTCACGAAACAGTTGAGTCTGATTATGTCACATACCTTGCCCAAGACAGCGAACTCGATCTAAGCCCTAAACCTGTTCGTTTTTACGGTGACCGAAACCAAATCGAGCAAGCCGTTATGAACATAGTCATAAACGCTTCGGAAGCCATGCCGGAAGGAGGGCGTATAGTCATACAGACCAGAAACGTGGTCCTGGATTATGACGATCGCATGTCTCTTTATGGAGTAAAACCTGGAAAATATGGGGAGCTTCTGATTTCGGACACGGGAAAAGGCATGGGACCTTTTACTCTGGAGAAGATTTTTCAACCTTTCTTCTCCACGAAACAAAGAGGATCGATAAAAGGCGCCGGCCTCGGTTTGTCAGTGGTCCAGGGAATAATTGAAAGTCACGGTGGCCACATAAAGGTCGAGAGTCAGCCCGACAAAGGCACTGAGTTCAGGATCTATCTTCCGGCGATCGTCGAATGAACAGAGAATTGAAGAAAATCCTGGAGACAATATCTGACTCTATTGGTAAGAATGTGTTCATTTATGATGAATCTTTTTTTCTGAAATCAATGGAAAAAAGATTGACGAAAAACTCAATCGAAACCATGCCTGATTACCTTGATTTTGTAAGTGACAACACGTTATTTGAGGCTCATCGGAGCATCGAGTGCAATATACTTACGACCGTTTCGGCAAATTGCTCATCGTTAATGTGCGCTTGAACTTCAATGACATCGACTTTCGAATCAAGTCGTGATTTAATCTCCGTTACAAACAGTTGATCAGCGTCTTGGTCATACAATGGCTCATTCTCAGCATCAGCCTCCGAAAATCCTCGCACGGGAATAACTAACTTTGTCGGACCCTTGGAAGCATTCAATTTTGCCGAAATTATTTGGGCCATCTTGATCATGTCGTCTTTTGTGGTTCTCACTCCGGACCTAAAATCGTACCAAAAAACCGGGCGACCTTTCAGATGAACAGGCATGGTTTCTATTGAGTCAAATTCCATAACTATGCAATCCAGGCCTCCAGGGACTACCACCTGAGGTAAACCCATACGACCGGCCGTCTCGAGTCTGGTTGGGCCAATGTCGCCACAGTAACCACCATAAAGCGAGTCGGCGAATTCATGAAGCGCAAAATCCATGACCGCATTTATGAAGCCTTGTTCAATCAGGTCTTCCATGGCCATGCCGCCTGTACCATTGGCGTGAAAAGGCGCTACCTCCAACCCTTTTTGTTCCAGCTTGTTTTTCACTCGCATAGCCCCCTCCGTGATAAAGCCGAAGGAGGTCAACCCTACAATTGGTTTTTCCGAGTGGATCGTTCGAGAATCGAAAACCATTCCGGCCATTGCCGCCGCAGAGTTTGACAAAATTTTCCTGCTAATCGGATTCAGGCCCAGAATATCGACAACAGAATGCATTATCGTAATATCCTTTGTCCCAATCAGACCAGACATGTCTCTTGACGCCACGGTGGAAACCATAAGCTTGGGAACGCCAAGCGGCAGGCTTCTCATCACTCCCATTCCTATGTGGGTTCCCGTTCCACCCCCTACAGAAAGAATTCCAGACAAACGACCATCTTGGTGAAGTCCCTTGACGATGGTGGACGCCCCTAGAATCACAGTTTCTATGGCACACCTTCTATCGCCCTGTTTACGCAGCGCATCCATGTTAGTTCCCGCTGCGGAAGCGACCTCGTCGCGGTGAATATCAGCTAAACAAGCTGGAGGATGAAGAGTTCCTACGTCTATCACGATTACCTTACACTTGTGGCGGGAAAGTTCATCTCTCAGGAATTCGATCTCCTGACCTTTCGTGTCAAGTGTTCCGACGATTACAACGATTGGGGTCATTAGGACCTCACGAATGGTGATTTGGATTTGCTCTCAGTGATTGTTTAAACTCTCGCTATTCCGATGGTTCGTCAAGGCAATTTTCTTCCCGCTTTTTTATGGCGATTCTTAAAAAATGTCTCACCGGGGCGAGCATGGGCTTTTCCCTCAGAACTACGATGTCTGTGGGGAAACGGATGTTACCCTCCAAAAGGTCAATTTTTTTCAGGACACCCCTGGAAAGCTCTTTGGCCACTTCGTCGACCATTACAAAAGAAACCCCCATCCGGCGCTCAACATAGGCCAGTATGAAACTCAAACTCCCTGACTCTATGATAGTGGAAGGTTTAACATCGTTCTCCGCAAGTTTTTTGAGAATTGCGTCACGAGATCCTGATCCTCTTTCACGTATTATAAGAAAGGCTTCTGAGAGATCTTTGATGGAGACCAAATCCTTTTGGGAAAAGGGATGCTCTGGTCTGGCGACCAGCGCCAGTTCAACAACCGCAAAGGGGAATGACTTGAAACATGTGTCATAGTTTGTTCTGGCCACAACGATTAAATCTTCTTTTCTATTTCTCAATCTGGCCAATAAATCAAAGGAGTTCCCCTCGTTTAGTTTTACAAGGATTTGGGGAAACTGGTCCTGAAACTTGGAGACTAACTCCGGCATGAGCGTAACGGCATAATCCTTTGTTGTTCCAATTCTCAAGATGCCGGAACTTGGTATCTTCGCCTCGTCAACCAAAGATTCAATTTGCTCCAGCCGAGCGAAAATAACCTTGCTTAAAAGGAACATCGACTCCCCAACATCAGTGAGCTTATATTGGTTCCCCTCCCTGTAAAAAAGTTTTACTCCACATTCTTCCTGAAAAAGCTGAATTTGCTGTGAAACTGCTGATTGACTGACATGCATGTTTTCGGCAACCCGAGTCATGCTTTGAAAGCGGCAGAAATGATAGAATGTTTGAAGGTGCTTGAGGTTTATCGCCATGCCATTAATTCACTTTACCCAAGTGTAGTATAAGATAGACTTATAAACCTATAACTTTTTCTGTCTTGACTTGCATAGCCTATAACTTGATAATTTGACTCAGGAGACAGACCTCCTAACGATTCGACAAAGAAGCAATTTCCCAGTAACTCATGATGGAAAGCATGAGACCTAAAATTGGCGAAGCCGTGGCAATCCGTACACTGTAACTTGTTTTGGTGTGCATGCCGCTGCGACGAAGCTCATCAAAGCATTATAAACTTAGACAGGCCACATTAACAAACACAATTCAATTTGATAGCTGGAAAGGCGCGTAGTGAAGAGAATTGTTGTCGGAGTGAGTGGAGCGAGTGGTACCATTTATGGAGTTCGTTTGCTCGAAGTCCTCAGCAAGGTTGATGGTGTCGAAACCCACCTGATTTTGTCTCGAGGGGCCAGGGTCACAATGGAGTATGAGACGTCGATGAAACCAGACTCGCTTGAAGCGCTTGCTCACATATCCCACTCTCCTGAGGACCTTGCGGCTTGTGTTTCAAGTGGATCATTCAAAACTGACGGAATGATCGTGGCCCCGTGCTCGATGAAAAGCCTGTCAATGATTGCGAATTCAATCAATGACAACCTTCTTATTCGCGCGGCTGACGCCACTCTTAAGGAAAGACGCAAACTTGTGCTAATCGTTAGAGAGACTCCACTACACCTGGGACATCTTCGCCACATGATATCCGTGACAGAAATGGGTGGCGTGATATTACCTCCTGTTCCGTCATTCTACCACAATCCCAAAACCATTATGGACATTGTTGATCAGACAATTGGCAAGGCGTTAGACCAACTGGACATTCCAAATCAGCTTTTTGAACGATGGGCCGGTGGATGAACACAGATGAACTCGAAAAGATTGTAATTTCGTTCATGGACTCTTCGACCATAATGACACTTTCGTGCAGTCTGAATGATGAACCCTGGTCTGTACCGGTTTACTATGCTCGCCGCGCTTTTGACTTGATATTTTTTTCATCTAAAGAATCACTGCACTCGCAAATATTTTGTAAAAACCCAAAGGCCGCCGCTTCAATCTCTGGTGACTCAAAAAGATGGGAAGATATCAAAGGCTTACAGATGAACGGCACAGTGAGGCTTTTGACACGACTGTCTGATATAACTCGCGCCGCCAGCGCTTATTTCAAGCGACATCCCTTTGCGAGGGATTTTTTTTCCAATTCAAAGTTTATTTCGACCGAGCTTTCAAAAAAAACAAAAATTGCCTTATACGTGTTTGGCATAAAAAGTATTCATTATCTTGATAATTCATACGGTTTCGGCGCGAGATGGAAGATAGATATCCAGGATGGGCGTGTAATAGGTCTCCCTATTGTCTCATAGGTCTTTTTAGAGGCGGGAAGGTCTTGGTCCAAACTCCAAGACCAGGAATCATCTTCAAACAGTAACAAGACAGGAGGTGGAAAGATGGCCGAGTTGAATTTTCCGAATCCCCACGAGGCGGAGAAGATCCCAGGCACAGAGGGCTGGGAAAGAATGTATCCGTATCATTATCAGTTCACTACTGATGATCCGGACAGGAAAAAATATGAAGAAAACATGTTTTGGTTTTATGATGGACTACACTACCCGGAACCAATGTATCCTTTTGATATTATATGGGATGAAGCATGGTTCCTGGCGTTATCACAGTTCAACACCAGAATCTTTATTGTTCCTCCCGCCCTTGGTATCGATCATCGCATTCATAACGGTTACATCTATATAACCCCTCTGCCTGTCGCCGATCCTTCGGAAATTCCAAAGAGAGCCGAACTTTTCATGAAGCGCGCCGGCTATTATTACCAAAACTGGGATCGATTGCATGACAACTGGGAAGTCAAGATGCGCAATATTATTGGGCAGTTGGCTGAATTAAAAATCCCGGAGCTGCCCGAAATAGAAGATGAATCCGTAGTTACGGAGGGACTTGGAGTTTCAACCGGCTACAAGCTGCTCAAAGCCTACGACGAACTCATCGATTTAGGAATCCTCGCATGGCAGTATCATTTTGAATTCCTTAACCTTGGATACGCTGCCTATGTAGTGTTCGTGGACTTTTGTCAAAAGGCCTTTCCCGATATCCCGCTTCAAAAAATAACCCAGATGGTTGGAGGCATTGACGTTATAATTTATCGACCTGACCAAGAACTTAAAAAACTTGCCAAACTCGCGATAGATCTCAAAGTTGACGACATTGCCATGAAAGGAACCGCATCCGTCATATTAGAGGAAATGGCCGCTTCCGAAAATGGCAAGAAATGGCTGGAGGCGTTTGAAGCCGCTCGAGAACCCTGGTTTTATGTCTCTACGGGCACAGGATGGTATCATCACGATAAGTCGTGGAATGACGATTTGGATATACCGTTGTCATCTATGTCCATCTACATTGAGAAGCTGCGGAAAGGGGAGAACATAGAAAGGCCCACTCAAAAAGTAATAGCAGAGCGCGATAGACTTGCTACAGAATACAGGGCATTGCTCAAAACCGAAGCTGACCTGCAGACATTCGACCAACTCCTTGGCACTTCCAGAACTGTTTTCCCATACGTGGAGAATCACCTTTTCTACGTTGAACATTGGTTCCATAGCCTTTTTTGGAACAAGGTCAGGGAAGTATCCAAGATCCTGGTTGATTTCAAATTCGTCGAAGGCATTGAGGACATTTGGTATTTAAAGAGGTCTGAAATTAAGGACGCCCTTTGGGATGTGGTTACCGGGTGGGCAACCGGAAGTAATTCGAGAGGCCCGTTGGTATGGCCCAAGGAAGTGGCGTGGCGCAAAGAGGTTATGGATAAGTTCCGGAAATGGACACCGCCGGATGCTATGGGAACCGTTCCGGAAACCATCAATGAGCCTTTCACGATTGTCCTCTGGGGTATTACATCCGAATCAATGTCTCACTGGGCCAAACTCAAGAGCATATCCGAAGGCGATTTGACCAAGATATACGGCTTTCCAGGTTCTCCCGGCGTTGTGGAAGGCACTGTCAGAGTATGTCGAACTGTTCAGGAAGTTGGCCAACTTAAAGAAGGTGAAATACTTGTGGCCCCAACTACTTCGCCTAGCTGGGCCCCGGCCTTCCAGAAAATCAAAGCCGCCATTACTGACGTTGGTGGAGTCATGTGCCATGCAGCCATCGTCTGCCGTGAGTATGGTTTACCAGCCATTGTGGGCACAGGATCAGCCACTTCGAGACTTAAGACCGGCCAGAGAATAAGACTCGACGGATCGAAGGGCGAAATAGATATACTCGGGTGACAAACTCGGGAGCATTGTGAGGACTCCGTAATGGTTAGGAATATATCAAGTGCGGCCGTGTTACTTTTTGAAGAGTGCGATAAATCCATGGTCGCTCGAGTCGGCGGCAAATGCGCAAGCCTGGGGGAATGCCTTAGGGCTAGAATAGCTGTTCCTCCAGGCTTTGCAGTAACTACTGAAGCCTATCGGGCTTTTCTGGCCGATAATCAATTGACTGAAAAGATTATGCGTCGACTTGAAGGCATTGATGACGCACAGGTTGTAGAAATCAAAAATGCGTCAATTGAGATCCGGGAATGGATAGAAACAGGGATGATCAGCGAAGAAATGGAAGATGTCATAGCTGAGAATTATCGCCTCCTGTCGCGGCGATCCCGAACACCCGCCTTGCCTGTTGCGGTTAGGTCTTCGGCCACCGCTGAAGACCTCCCAGGAGCAAGCTTCGCCGGTCAGCAGGACACGTATTTGTGGATTCGAGGAGTGGATGAGCTTCTGTCAAAGATTAAAAAATGCTGGTCAAGCTTGTTCAGCGCAAGGGCGATAGCTTATCGCACCAGTATGGGGTTTGAGCACTCCAAAGTGTTAATTAGCGTAGCAGTCCAGAAGATGGTTAGATCTTTTTCGGCCGGGGTTATGTTCACACTCAATCCCGCTACCGGAGATCGCGCCACAATCGTTATAGATTCAAATTATGGCTTTGGGGAAAGTGTTGTCTCCGGTGAAGTGACACCGGACCAATTTCAAGTGAACAAGATCACCATGGAGGTCACAAAAAAGACTATTTCCGAGAAGAAGATTTATTACACCGCTGACCCCGAATCTGACAAGGTTCTAAAGTTGGAGTTGAATCCTGAGAGACAGAACCAGCAGAGTATTTTGGATGAAGAGGTCCTGGAACTGGCCAAGCTCGGCAAAATAATTGAGGAACATTACGGCCGCCCGATGGATATTGAATG
>JAZDKD010000202.1:0-2275 GCA_043803345.1 Pseudomonadota bacterium | reverse complement strand
GCGGCCTTGATTATTGATTGCGGGCTGAAAAATGCGTGCCTCTTCCTTAGTGAAGTTGCTCAATGGTTACTTTTTTCGCGCAAACTTCTGTATTGTTCTGGAACCACGATCCATCTTTGAATAGGTCATTGAGACATCACCAATGTAGAGGTCGCCTTTGGAGTCAACGGCTAACGCGTGAGGAGCGACAAAAAGTGGGTCGCTAACCCCATGACCTTCATTCCCCCAGCGTGCAAGCAGCCTGCCGTCTATGGTAAATATACTGACTCGCCTGCATAGCTCTGACACGTAGACGGTATCTTCGTCATCTATAAATACATCGGTCGGACGGATAAGGTCAGTCCACTGGGTAAGAAAATTCCCTTTATCGTCAAAAATTTGTACTCTGCTATTTTCCCGGTCGGACACCCAGATTCGATCACGCCTATCAATAAAAATCGAATGCGGAAGCCTGAACTGCCCCGGTCCCGGACCCGGTTCACCCCATGAGAACAACAGCTTACCGTCGGGATTGAATTTATGCACCCTTGCGTTAGCATATCCATCGCAAACATAGATTTCTCCGGATGACAATAACGCAACGCCGGTTGGGCGATTGAACGGCGGACCACCTTTTGTAATTGAGGATATTCTTTCAAATAGATCAGGAACGTCTCTATATCCGGTATCTGAAGATTTGTCTTTGGATCCCAGTACCATCATAACATTGCCATCGGAATCAAATTTGATTACGGTGTGGTTCTTATCGTCCGTACAGTAAATTGAGCCGTCAGGTCCAATACAACTACCATGGCCACGGGTAAAATGTTTTTCTCCCCAGGATGTCTGAAAATTTCCATCACAATCGAAGACCATCATGGGGCGGTTACTCCTGTTAAAAATGTACAATCGGTCTTGCCTGTCGATTGAAATACCGCCGATATCGAGGAAAGACTCTCCCGCAGGGAGCTTTGCCCACCCATCAACCAGATCGTATGAATACTTTCCGCTTCCATATCGCATATTTGTATCTCCTTCCTTTCTGCTAGAAAACCAAAGGCCCATGGAGCTTAACGCCCTTAATTATATTTGCATTCAAGTTCACACTATAATATACAACCGTCATGGAGGCATGCCATGGCGGGACAGATTCAATTTAAAAATATTTCCCGAAGTGGTGGCAGCCGCCTGTCTGAAAAACAAAGACCAGCTTCCGCTGCGGTTGACGTTTCAGGATGAAGCCCGATTTGGAAGGATGAGTGATCCCCGTTCATGTTGGGTGCCTGCTCCTCATGGACCGGTAGTCAACTTGGCCCTGGTTCGGGAATTCCGCTACGAATACGTAGCGGTCAGCCCTTGGGATGGTGGTCTCGATTTCATGACTGCCGAGAAGATGAACACGGAAAACATGTTCCGCTTCTTGGACCAAGTCAGCAAAGCACACAGGGACCAGTTCATTGTCCTGGTGGTGGACGGAGCATCATCCCACAGAAGCAAAGAGCTTGAGATTCCAAAGAACGTGTCGTTTATTAGACTGCCGCCCTATTCACCGGAGCTGAATCCGGCGGAGCAGATATGCAACTACTTAGCCAATCGTGTCTTTGATGCACTGGATGCTGCTACAGCACAAGCCTAATTGGGCTTGGCAGAGATGGCGGCAAGTAAGTTAGCAACCCGGCAACTGACCAACTGGCCTTGTCCTTGGATAAGTGCCATCTTGAAAACGTAACGGAATTAATCTTTTTTATTAAAAAGTTGGAGATTAACCCCATTGAGTCCATCAAAGAACGCCAGAGTCAGTCCATTCGGCCTCTCAAAAGGTTCTTTGATGAATTTTACGCCTTTCGCCTTAAGCCCTTCAGTTGCTTTTTTGATATCATCCACTTTAAAAGACAAGTGGTGTACACCAGGGTTACCCAATCTTTTATCTCCCTCGAATAACTTCTTGGGTATAATTTCGAGGTTAACGCCTCCGGCGTCAAAAAAGAGAGCACCCGAGGGATACCGTGCAAGGACCTCCATTCCAAGAGTCCCCGCATAAAACTTTTCCGCTTCTTCAACATCTTCAACTAGCAAAGCAACTTTCCATATCTTCATCTTCTCCATAATAACCCCCCCTCTCCTATTTTACGGAAAAATAATCTTTTGTCTATCTTGTATTTCGAACGTCACGTCTAGAACCTTAATAATGTCACTATTATGTTTGTATGAAAGAGGGTGGAATGTGATAGCGTGAATAAGCTGGCATCATTTCCCCCGCTTTAAACACCATTCTAGGTTCTAATAGCATATTTCC
>JAZDKD010000201.1:0-4750 GCA_043803345.1 Pseudomonadota bacterium | reverse complement strand
CATTGTTGAGGTTCCTTTGAGATTAATGGAATGGCTCTGACAACATACAACTAACGAACCTTACTTGCTAGAGATAGTTTCGGCCTTAATTATAATGTTGCTAAGTTAAACTCTCTGGCCTAAAATCAGGTGCGCTCAGCTTAGCTTATACCGTCCTATAATATTTCGATATAAAAAGTCACTGATAGGACGAGGTTCCAAATGGCAAATTTTGGACCTCGTATCCTGTTCAGGTGTTGATATTTCAGCAATTATTCAAACTCAACAGTTTTGCTGCGGAATTGTTTCACAAATTAGTTTTGTCCTATTGCTAGAAGTAACACACGGGGGTATGGCGAATTATGCGGCAAGAAACAACTGAAAACGAGTTACATGACATCATAGAGCTGTATGAGGGCTTGCTGTCGACTATACCGATAGGGTTATATCGATTCAGGATGAAGGCTGGCGGAGGATGGCTATTTGATTTCGTTAATAGCCGCTTCTGTGAATTGTCCGGCCTAAATCGCGAAGATGTTCTAAATAACTACGAAACTGCTTTACGTCTCATACACCATGAGGACCTACCTGAATTTATCAGCCTGATTGAATCTGTTGAGAAAAACGCCGCTCCCTTCGCGTGGGAAGGCAGATTAATAGTCGACGGGCAGCCCCTATGGATGAGCGTAGAATCCAGACCAACCGTTATGGACAACGGTGATTTAGTTTGGAGTGGATATTTTACCGATATTACCGGGCGCAAACGTGCAGAGGAGGCTCTGCGAGAGAGCGAAGAGCGCTGGAAATTTGCCCTGGAAGGAGCGAGGGACGGTGTTTGGGACTGGAACGCCCAGACGAACGAGGTGTTTTTCTCTAAGCGATGGAAGGCCATGCTGGGCTATCAGGAGCAAGAAATCGGGACCACCCTCGATGAATGGGACAAGAGAGTGCATCAGGATGACGTGGAACGATGTTATGCCGACCTGCAAAGACATTTTGGCGGAGAGACACCATTTTATGAAAACGAGCATCGCATGCTGTGTAAGGATGGCTCCTACAAATGGATATTAGATCGGGGGAAGGTCGTTGAATGGGCCGACGATGGTAAGCCTCTGAGAGTTATAGGCACTCATACGGACATAACCGAGCGTAAGCGAGTGGAGGAAGCACTGCGTTTAAGTGAAGCTCAGAAGTCCGCTATCCTGAACGGCATTGGCGCTAATATCGCATTTGTGAATGACAAACTTGAAATAATATGGGTCAACAGGACTGCTGCGGAATCGGTCGGGCGATCACCGGAAAAAATGATTGGGGCAACCTGTCACTCATTTTGGGCTAATCCTGAGCGTCCCTGCGAAAACTGCCCAACTTTAAAGGCTTTCCAAACCAGGCAACCCCAGAAGGTGATCATGACCACACCGGATGGAAAGGTTTGGGATGAAAGAGGAGAACCAGTATTTGATGACCAAGGGAATCTAATAGGTGTCGTGGAATTAGCCCAAGACATCACCGACCTCAAGCGAACAGAGGAAGCTCTTAGAAACAGTGAGGCAAGGTACCGCCAGTTGGCTGATGTCACATTCGAAGGCATAATATTCCATGATGAAGGCGTCCTTCTCCAGGCCAACAACCAGTTCTTCAAAATGTATGGCTACGAACCGGATGAGCTTGTCGGAACCCAAATAATGGAGAAGACTCTCACGCCCGAGTCAGTGAAAACCGTAAGAGCGCATGTAGCTGAGCGATCCACTGAAACATACGCGGCCGTGGGTTTGAGAAAAGACGGGACCACCTTTCCGATAGAAATCCGTGCACGGATGCGGGAGCTTGAAGGGAAGAAGATTCGGGCCACAGCCATAAGGGACATCTCCAGGTTGAAGAACGTGGAAGCCCAGTTGCTCCAATCCCAGAAACTGGAGGCGCTTGGCACGCTTGTCGGCGGAATAGCGCATGACTTCAATAACATGCTTCAGATTATTCTTGGCTATTCAGACTTACTATTGAGCGACAAGACAAAGAGTGAACCTTGCAGGAATGAGCTCAAAACAATAATTGAAACGGCGAAGGGAGGGGCTGATCTGGTGACGAAGCTACTGGCGTTCGGTCAACAGACCCCGATATTCCCTGTAAGTCTCGATCTCAATCATCAAATCAGTCAACTGACCTCCTTAATGTCCCGAACACTCCCCCAAGTGGTTCAGATTGATCTGGACTTGGTCGATGAACCGACAACGATTCACGCAGACGCCAACCAGATCGACCAGATGTTGATGGATCTGGCTATTAACGCTGCGGAGGCGATGCCTGATGGAGGTCGGTTGAAGATCTCTACAAGAACCGTATCATTCAATGGTGAATATTGTAGGAGCTGTAATGGAGCGAAACTGGGAAGCTATGTGACTCTCTCGGTTATGGATACCGGACGGGGAATGGACAAGGAGACACTGTCACGAATATTTGAGCCATTCTTTTCAACTAAACAAAGGGGTTCTACAAGAGGAACCGGGCTCGGACTTTCGGTGGTTAAGGGGATAGTACAACAGCACGGTGGTCACATAGATTGTGAGAGTGAACCAGGCAAAGGAACGGCATTCAGGATTTACTTCCCAGCCAGTGAAGAACCGCTGGCGGATGTGAAAAGTGGCGCCGCGACAGTTCAATCTGGAGGATCGGAAACGATCCTGGTTGTAGAGGATAGTATACCGGTCGCTGATTTGGAAGAGAGATTTCTGACAGGCGCCGGATACACTGTCATTGTGGCCACCAATGGAAGAGAAGCCCTGGATATCTATAGGTCCAGAAGAGAAGAGATATCTCTGGTGGTTTTGGATCTGCTCATGCCGGAGATGTCCGGCAGAGACGGTCTAATGGAACTGTTAAAGATTGACCCATCTGTAAGAGTGATAATAGCCAGTGGTTATGCTCCGGAAGACGAGCTACACAAAGAGATTCTACCTCTCGTCAAGGGATTTCTACAAAAGCCTTTTGCAATGACGGAACTAGTGGAAGAGGTCCGTTGTGGGTTGGATAATTGTTCAAGCTGATTTCGAGCGACTAATTCTTTCTTACTATTTTAGTCTAAGATCTCTCATGAGTTCCTGGATCAGAGTTGATCGCGCGGCCGCATGGGGAGTTTGATCCGGAATGTTTATTGTCGTGTCAAACCGACTCCTCGTCGTAAGATCGGTCCCAGCAAGGGGATAGACTTTCCCCGCAGGCAGGAATGCCAAATTGTGCAAGATCAATATCCCAAGGAGGAAGGTTGCTATGTTCAAGATGTTTTTGACTGTAATGATGACAGTGCTCATGGGATGCCTCGCAACTATGGAGACACATGCGGACCTGCGGCATATCAAGGAATCTGGGGTCTTGAAGCACCTGGGGATCCCCTATTCCAATTTTGTGACAGGCGACGGTGACGGCTTGGACGTTGAAATACTCAAGTTATACTCGTCCGAGATCGGCGTTCGTTATGAACACGTGCTTGCCTCATGGGAAACAGTAATTACTGACCTCTCAGGAAAGAAACTTATCCCCCATGGAGACGACGTGGAAATCCTGGGAGAAACACCCATGAAGGGAGATATTATCGGTAACGGGCTAACCGTTTTGCCC
Organism: Pseudomonadota bacterium; assembly: GCA_043803345.1. Taxonomy (GTDB): domain Bacteria; phylum Desulfobacterota; class Desulfomonilia; order Desulfomonilales; family Desulfomonilaceae; genus CAJBEZ01. The sequence continues at coordinate 1,156 of JAZDKD010000201.1, read as the reverse complement.
TGGCGCAAGAAAGTAATTCATTTTTCCGATCCGTATTTTCCTACAGCCATTTGGGCGCTAGCGAGGGCGGATTCCGACTTGAATCCCATCAAGCCTAGTGGAGATCCAAAAAAAGATGTTGAAGCTACGAAGAGTGTTTTGACCGGGCGCCAGATTTTAGGGATTAGAGACACATGCCTGGATCCGGTTCTTTACAATTTACAGGGCTCTGTCTCACGATATAAAGAGGGATTGCAGCTTAATGACCTGCCGCCGGCGATCATCAAAGGGGAATGCGAACTGACCCTTCAGGACGCTCCCGACGCTTTGTTGGCCCTGGCGAACTATCCTGGGAAGGTAAAAGTCATTGGCGCAATTACCGAAGAACAGTTCATGGCATTCGGCATTTCCAAAGATTCTCCAGAGTTGTTGGAATCTTTCAACATGTTTTTGAGAAAATTGAAAGCAAATGGTAAACTCCAAGAATTAATCATCAAATATTATCCTCACATAACAAATTATTTTCCTAACGCAGGCAAGTAATACTGAGATGGCGATTTGATGGCTCAGTCAAGAAAAACCAACAGTAAAAGTCCCCGAAGGTTTGTGAAATTATATTGGCTCCTTTGCGCTATGCTGGTGTTTATTTCCTTTTACATGGCGTATCTCTTGAATCGGGTGTACCATACTTCAAAATCACTTGCCGAAGCCAGTCGCCAATCCTTTGCCCAGCACAGCAGGACTCATCTTTCGATTCTCGACGAGTATTTTGAAAAACGAATCAGCGATATAGAAACGCTGTTGAATAGCCGGGCCCTAAACGCCTACTATCACAACAAAGCCCTTGGGATGTCTTTGGAATATGGGCTAGCGGTCGCTGTGGCCGAAATTGCGGGCGAGTTTCAAAGGTTCCAGCGGAACGTGAGTGCCAGGAATCTCCCTGTTTTTAAGCAGATAACCTTTGTTGACGCAAAGGAGACTCGCATTATCGCGGAAACCCAATCATCCTCCAATTCGCGATGGATAGATGCAAGATTACTGGAAACAATCCGTGAAAGTTCTGAACCGTTATCGACATTTGGTGTTACAGAAACCGGCACAGAGTTAGCTGTATTCGCTTTCAAGAAGTTCATTTACAAGGGTCAACTCAAAGGCTATCTGTTAATGAGACTGGATA
>JAZDKD010000200.1:0-2078 GCA_043803345.1 Pseudomonadota bacterium | reverse complement strand
GACGAAGTTCCGAAACTATCTGGAAGCAACCATGGACTTGGGACTGGATATGGTCCAATTCAATGTAATTGACAGGGACACCCTGATAGCGGCTCAAAAGCAGCCTGAGAATTATCAGGACCTGGTGGTGAGAGTTTCAGGATTCAACTCCCATTTTGTCGACCTCTCTAAATTTGTTCAGGATACTGTAATAGAAAGGACTGAGCACGCGCTTTAATGGCTTCTTATCAAGTAAAACCTCCGTTTTTACGATTTCACAAAACCCGGGAAAGGGGAATTATTATGGCGCTTTCAGAGAGAATTAAGACAATGAGAAGGGAATATGTTCCAAAACACTTCTGGAAGGAAGGTTACGCGAAGGAAGTGTATCTTTCCATTTTGAGATCGAGAGCCTATACGGAGAGCTGGAAGGAAACAGTCGGCGAACCGCAATCAATCAGAAGGGCGAAAGCGCTGGCGCGTTATCTTGATATGATGCCTCTTTATATCAGGCCTTTTGAGCTGATTGTTGGAAATTTTGCCGAGGACCCACACGCGCTTCCGGTCAATTTAGAAGCCACGGATCCGGGCCTCGAAAGCGGAAAAGGTGTGGAGGAGTATATAAGAAAAGGATATGTTAAGAAGGATGAGATAGATGAGTGGCGCGGATATCAGAAGTTCTGGCAGGATGAAGGCCTATCCAAGATGTTGTTGTCGCGGCTGACAGAAAAAGAAAAGAAGCTGGCTTGGGCTGATTTTGCTTTTATGGAAGTTCTTCCGACTCAATACACATCGCGTGCGCAAGCTGAACAGGATCTTTACCTAAGTAAAGGGGGACTCAACGGAAGGCTTCACGAAATTCGTGCAAAAATCGCTCATTTAGAAGAGGAGCAGGAAAACTGTGTGGGTGGGACTGAGGCTGTAGAAATAATCGATAAGTTTAATGATTTACAGGCCATGGTGATCGCTACAGAAGCTGTCATTCGGTGGGCCAATCGATATAGCGAGTTGGCAAAACAAATGGCGAAAAAAGAGAGAGATCCGCAACGGAAAAGGGAATTGAAGCAGATTGCCATACATTGCGCACATGTTCCGGCGAATGAACCACGCTCTTTCTGGGAAGCCATCCAGAGTCATTTCCTGGTGAGCACTGTCTACCAGATGATCGAACACATATCCCATGGCACATCACTCAGGTTAGATCAGATTTTCTGGCCTTTCTATGAAAAAGACGTTCTAATTAACAAAACCCTTTCCAGAGATAACGCACTGGCCTTGATGGAAGAGTTCCTACTGCATATAGATGAGTGGGGTAGAGCGTTACCTCTTGTTTGGCGCAAAAGCCTGCAGGGGAACAATTTACTCGCCACCTATACTATAGGAGGGGTGAAACCCGAGGACGGCAGCGATGCATGCAATGAAACAACGATTCTGATTATGGATGCCATCGATGAGCTGAGGTTGAACCACCCAGATTTTAAGTTTCGCTGGCATCCCAAGATTAACCAGAGGGTATACAGGAGATGTCTTGAGGTTGTGAGAAGCGGGTTGGGCCAGCCATCTATAAAGAACGACCTGGTTGTGATTGATACCCTGATGAATCACTACGGCTTTACCCTTGAGGAAGCTCGAAGCTGGGCAGTAGTTGGATGTATTTCACCGGCGCCGACGCTTCACTGGGGACGTTGCCGAAGGGATGCGTGGACAATTTATCCGGCTAAGTTTCTCGAATTAACCCTTTTCAATGGTGTAGATCCTCAAAACGACAGCGATATAGGACTCCATACGGGTGATACGACAAAGATGGAGACTTTTGAGGAATTTTTTGAAGCCTATCGAAAACAGTTTGCCTGGGGTATGCGTATATCTGCGCGTATCAAGGCTATTGCCGAAGATTGCGACAACAAGATGCTCAAACGCCCGTTCCTTTCGGTTCTGTTTCAACGTTCTCTGGATGCCTGTAGAGACATACTGGATACGCCGGAAAAAGGAATGCCATGGGTTAACGATCCGGGCATCGTGGATTCTGTCGACTCGCTCATCGGAATTAAAAAGCTCGTGTATGATGATAATAAATACACAATGGATCAAGTGTTGAA
>JAZDKD010000199.1:0-2111 GCA_043803345.1 Pseudomonadota bacterium | reverse complement strand
CTCCGGCCGAAGTATCGAAGAAGCAATGACGATGACCTTCGTCTCTTTGGTACTGATCCAGTTTTTCAAGGCTTATAATTACCGTTCCGACCGGAACTCCGTGTTGGAGCGTCCGTTTTCCAATCGGTGGCTTAATCTTGCTATCCTGTGGGAGCTGGTCCTCTTGGCTTTGATCATTTATCTGCCTTTTCTGCGGGTTCCCTTTGGTACCTTTAGTCTGCCACTCGTAGATTGGATGATTATTGTGGGTCTGGCCTTGACGGTCTCACCGGTGCTGGAGCTGGCCAAGTGGATGGAAAGGCGCGGATGGTTTGGGCAATTGGTTTGACCTAAGGAGGAATAATGGTTTTCAAATAAAGAGGGCTCTTGTGAATCTCGTCAACAATGCGTTCGATGCTTCAGACAAAGGTCGGAATGTAGCCATACGCGTCTTTTCTGCTAAGAATTATCTGGTGATTAAAATTAAAGATAACGGTTCAGGCATGGACCGGGAAACCCTTGAAAACGTTTTTGTTCCTTTTTATTCAAAGAAGAACGACGAAACGGGTCTTGGAATGTCTATAGCAAAAAAGATTATCGGCGCACACCAGGGAAATATTGTCATAGACAGTCAACTTGCAGTAGGCACAGAAGTAACGATAAGGTTACCATACAAGACAAATTCGTAAAAAGTCGTCATTCCCGTGAAAACGGGAATCCAGATAATTCTAACTACCTGAAAACACTGGATTCCTGCTTGCGCAGGAATGACAAAAAATCTCCCTTTCAGACTTTTTACGAGACCATCATACAAGACAAATTGATAATTCATGGATATGATTACAATCATATTGATTGCACTGGGATTGGCCATGGATGCTTTTGCAGTATCGATCACAAGTGGATTCACTCTGAGAAGCCTGAAAATCCGCCATGCTTTCAGGATTGCGGTATTTTTCGGATTATTTCAGGCGATTATGCCGGGGATCGGATGGTTAGCAGGGAATAATCTGAGAGATTTTATTTCCGGTGTTGACCACTGGATAGCTTTTGGACTTCTGAGTATCATTGGTTGTAAAATGATTTTCGAATCGACCCAGATGAGATCCAACGGAAAAGAAATTGATCCGTTGAATATCTATGTGTTATTGATCCTATCGGTTGCAACAAGCATTGATGCTTTGGCTGTCGGGTTGAGCCTGTCATTTTTGAACATTTCCATTGTAACCCCTGCAATTATCATTGGAATGATAACATTCTTACTTTCGTTTTTAGGGGTTATCCTGGGCAATAGGTTTGGACACATTTTTGAGAATAAAATTGAAATTGTTGGCGGCCTCATTTTAATCGGTATTGGAGCAAAAATACTGTTTGAACATTTATAATGGTCGTCTCAAATTAAAGGCATGAATTGGAACGCCCCGATGACTTTTGCGAACCAGGCGCTGAAGTCCCTTTGGCCTCGCAAACCTATGTTGTGAAAGCCCGCTCTGTTGGGGTATTTAGCCAGCCAAGGGACTGAAAACATAAAAGGGGAAACCAGTGAAATGAACAGGAGCAATGGACCATGCGTGTACTCGTGTTGAATTGTGGAAGCTCCTCTCTCAAGTTCCTGATCGTGTCCATTGATCCTGAAACGACTGAAGATGATCGTGTAATGTGTCTGGCCCGCGGGATAATTGAGCGCATCGGTGGAGTTGCACTTCTCACATTTCAAAGAGAAGGAAAGCCTGTCTTCCGTCATGCATGCTATATCGCCGATCATGAGGCTGCGGTTCGTCGGGTGATCGCATGGGTTGATTCGGCCAACCCCGCTTTGGTCGATGGGGGCGTGAGTGGTATCAGCGCAGTTGGGCATAGGGTTGTCCACGGCGGAGAGCGGTTCACCCGGCCAACAATCATTGACGAATCGGTGACTTTTGCGATTGATTCACTGGAATATATAGCTCCGCTCCACAACCCGCCCAGTCTGGCCGGAATTCACGCCACCCGCGCTGTCCTTGGTCCTTCGGTACCGATGGTGGCGGTCTTCGATACGGCCTTTCATGCTACGCTACCTGAACGGGCCAGTCGCTATGCCATCCCCTATGAGCTTTCGCTTCGCCACGGCATCAGGCGATACGGCTTTCACG
>JAZDKD010000198.1:0-5432 GCA_043803345.1 Pseudomonadota bacterium | reverse complement strand
CGGAACGAACGAGGCTGCTTGCCCAGCTTGAGATGGTTGTAGAGGATCTGCCGTTTCTCGTCGTCGGACAGATCGTGAACGTCGATCACGACTTGGCTCTCTTTAAGAAGTGGGAGGGCGCCTTCCTTCAGCTCCTTCCGTGCCCGGTTGTAGATGTAGTCGCGAGAGGTCATCACAATCTTGGCCCCCTTGCGAAGCATGGTCTTGATCTGGGGAAGAATATGATTCCAGCCGTGGACCAAAAACGCCTCGTATTGGGTGACGCCAAACGCGTCATCGAGCCAGAAGAATTGTGATGGTTCTTCCGGATTCCAGCGCTCCATGACTTTCTCGGGGTTGTCGAGTTTGAGCATGGACGTGTTCCATTGGTCGACAGCGGCCATTGCCAGCATGGACGCGATGGTTGTCTTGCCAGCTGCCGGTTCTCCGATCAACAGCACGAAGCCATGCATGTCGAGCGCCTCTGCCGCCTTGCGGTACGCGTCGGTTACGACAACCTTTGCAAGGTCTTCTCGGAGCGACTCCAGAATCGCACGCGCCTGAGTATATGCTCGTTCGTCGAGGATCTGGCCCAGATCCCCTAACCCGTACACACGTGGGACGAGCATCCGAAGGCGTTTGTTTTCGCGAATCTGCTGGTCAATCCATGTCGAGCCGAGGAGGACGACGTGTTTTACCCCGGCGCCCCTTAAAAGGGCTTCGATCTTTTTGGCTTGGTTGCCTGACAGCCCAGCATTTGTCATCAGCACATAAGAGTCGCAGAGACCCCGTTCGACGAGCTTTGTGACTTTGGCCATTTCATCGGAGAGATCGGCGGGGCGGAGAACATAACTGATCTTGCTCGTGAACTTACACTGGATGACAAACCGACCGATCAACTCCTCATGTCCCGTTGGATTCCACTGGCCGGCGAATGCGCCGTCCCGGCCGCCATCGTTTGAATCCAGAAAGGATTCAACAGTTTGCCCGAGCACCTCTCGGGAAATCGTCAGGCAGAGTTGTTGGAAGCTGTTCCAGCCAAGATCGTGCAGGTCATACATGGCGTCGTCTGTTGGTCCTCCCAGATGAACCCCGAAATGTTCATTTCGGGGTTCAAAAGGCGTTTATAAGCTCAATTTTATAAGCCTTTTTTAAGATTTTCCAAACCATTTCAATCTGATGGTCCGACCCTGGACAAAACGGCTAATGAAGTACCATAGGTGGAGTGGCCGGATTGCCACACAATCGGTGGCCGGAATCGCCCGGAATATGCATACCAACATTTTTAGCCGAGATATGTCCGGGTCATGAGGCCAGTAAATCTATTGATTTTTCTTTCAATTAAAATATACTGGCAACGCGACATCTTGGTGTTCTGGGAGTCGGAAGGCGGCCGTGAGTACCGTGGGAAAAGCGGCTTGGGCGTAACTGTGAATGGCTATCAACCTGGAGGATCGTCCTACCTGTCTCCAAGGTGTCGCACCAATATTCTGTTCACATAGAATCACCTTCCCAACACATCGGTTCCTGCGTATTTTTTTCTATGAACCACTCTGGATGTATCACATCCCCAGGCACGCAGACCATCTCATACTGCATTCATCCGATGGCCCGGCGAATGATGTCGTAATTGTAACGCCTTGCCCTAAGCTTGAATGCTTCTTCACCACCCTCCATAATATCCTTAATCTGACGGATTATTGGAGTTTCGTCAATGGGCCCCTGTTCACAGATTCGTCCTCGTTCCCTTGTTAAAGCCTCTGTCACAATAACTTGCTCAGCGTCTCCAGACACCGGAATATTCGGATTGTGTGAGGCAACGATGATCTGGCGGGACTCTTTAAGTCTTTGCAAAACGTCAACAACAACATCGCAAATTAAACGGTTATCTAGATTGTCCTCTGGTTGGTCGATGACAACAGGACAGTTACTGCGAAGAAGAATTATAGGCAGCAAGGCGCTGCACCTCTGACCAGGTGAAAGGTTTGTAATCGACGCTGGTTCCTCACTACTACCCCCTTGAACCTGGAGCTTTATATCGGGGATATCATCGAACACAATCTCGTCAAGCTTAAGAACATCTTCAAGTTTTTTAGAGTCAAAATAATTGAAAACTTCACGCTCGCTCTCGGACAGGATTAGGCTTGTTTTCGCGCCCGCATCCTCAGTTATGGCTTGGGCCTGAATATGCGATATCTTACTATCGGTACTGTCCCCTTCGTGTACAAATATCGATTGATCAAGGGTGCTTAAAAGCGAGGATTTGACCTCCTCGGGCGTTAAAGTATGAGCCAATATACTTGCCTTTTTTTCCTTATAATGTAAGCGCTGCTTGGTCTTATTAAGAATCAACAGTAACAGTTCCTGTAATTTTCCACGGTCCTCTTGCTCACCTAAATCGATTCTAATTCTAAGTCGATTTGTATTTACCTTTACGTTTAGTTCGTGATTAATGCGCTCAACAATTTCCTTCCTGGCCTGAGTCCGTTTATTACAGGACTCATTAAGCTGGTCACGAAGTTCACTTCGCGCATCCAGCAGATTTGTTAGATTTTCCCCTTTCTTCCTGAGTTCTTCAAGCTTTTGTTGCGATTCACGAAACCTTTCACGGGCTCTCCTACGCTGCTCCTTATGACTAGCATCAGACCCTTCGGACTCCTTAAGAATTTCCGCCAATTTTTCGCTTAGAGTTTGTGAAAGTGAAGAAAGCTCAGTATTACAATTATCTCGATATGTCGTGATCTCCGACAACAAATTATCAACAAGACCTTGTATCCGTTCTATTTTCTTCAGGTCTGTTAGACCTAAGTTCATCCTAATACGGTTCCCCCAGACTTCTTTAGTTTGCTCTGAAATAGTTTGATTATCGTTTTGAATGACTTCAGAAGATTCTATATCATTCTCATTTTTGGTTTCAGATAGACCGTCAGAAACTATCGAATCTTCCTTTATTTCCTGAAAACCAGGAAAAGATAACGCGTTTAGAAATTCATTACATGATTTTCTAACAGTCTCGCTGATTTCTAAGTTGTTGATGTCTAACAGAAGCTGGTCCATGGCAATTTTAAAATTAACTGCGGCATTTTGAATTTCTTCCAATGTGTCCAGCTCAGCAAACACGGCTGCAACTTCAGGTTTATTATAGTAATCAAATTCAGTCTTCCTTAGCTCGTAATTTTGAATTTCTTCACATTCTGCAACTTCTGCTATCTCTATGGCCAACTTCACTATTGCTCCTCTGTCGGAAACTAAATTACTAATTGCTTGATCAATACCCTCCAGAAAGTCACCTGTATGAGCGAACCTGTCTAGTAACCGTCGTTGAGCTTCATGAGATTGCCCCAATTTTTCAATCTCATGCCAACCATATACGTCTACTTCGAACCTACGGTCACTAATCGCAGTTCCAGTTTCATTACCTGTTGCGTTGAAAACCCGAGCACGAGCTCCAAACCTAAAATCAAATGGCAGAGATATAATAAAACGCTCACTTGGAAAATCATTTCCCTCAGATTGAAAAGCTATTTCTATGGTACTCTTGGACATAGTGGCATTTAGGCGCTGCATCCAGTCAGGCAGTTTATTAATTCTCTCCTCATCGGTTTCGTTTCTAATTTTCTTGGAAAGTTCCAATTCATCTACTGTGGTACCTTTGAAAATGAGTTTAAGGGCGTCGATGATAGCTGACTTCCCAGATCCTCTCCCGCCGATGATACAGTTCAGGTTATCGGAGAACGCCACCATTTGGAATTGGGAATCCTCTTTCCGAAAGAATGCCTTGGCCTCGACATCTGGCAGGAAACGCACTCCTAATATCTTGGGATATTGCGGTTTCTGGTAATCTCCAAGTCTTACGCGGCAGGCCGGGAAGCCCAGGGCTCGACGCAAACTGGTGAATGAAAGTTCGCTCATTTTGAACCATGTTGCTTTTCGGCCGATTCCGGCTAAATAATGGGCATCTGAGGCAAGGATTGTTGCTATGGGAAAAATTCCTAAGTCACGAGTATGTTCCCCTTTGTAATGCTGTCCATCTTCTGGAACCCGAACCTGAAGGGCATCAAACCCACAGTCTGCGATCAATTGCAGAAATTGCTCTTGTAAAACATATTGACGATCCTTTATTCGGTTTCCCAGTTGTGTAAGCTGGTGGTCAATTTGGAGAATCCTCTCTTTCACTCCGGAAAGTTCCTCCTCAGAGGCAGGACTCTTATTTTTTTCAACTATTACTTTTAACTCCTCTTGTAATCTTTCAAGCGTCTTCTTTCGAGCCTGAAAATCAACATATTTGCGGCAGCTCTTATCAAAAAAATGCTTCCGTACTCCGTCATTTTCATCAACATGTGCGGCGATGCAAATGCCGCCGTTATCATGTATATGTTTTTGAATATATGTGGGTAAATCTGGAATATCAAAGGGGTCATCCGGTAATTCTTTATAGACATGATGAGAGCTCGGGGATACGTGGGCCCAGATCGTCTGGGAATTCTTTGACGGTTCAAAAATGCAGAGTAGATGAATCGTATCGGATTTTGATAGTTGGCTGAGCCTTGCCTTTATTTCGATGCCCGGAAGAATCATACAATTCGGCATGTTGGTACAAGCAAGCTGACACGCAACATCACAAACACCGTGATCAGTTATTGCTATAACCTTGACTTTTGGATCACACTTTCCGATGGCATCAACGTATTCTTCGATCGGTATAGGCTGCCCAGTCTTTTTCCATAATTTTTCGTTTTCCGTTAGTCTTTCCTCCAGTTCTTGCGAACTGATATCCTCAGCTATTGTAGTATAGTCACGGGAATCATGTGTATGAACATGCAGGTCAACCAAGTAAAATTGTGCCGTTCGACCCCTTTGTTTTTCTAATTGGCGAAGAAACTCAGTGTATGCCATTTTAGCCTCCATGTTATAAATGCCTTCAAAAAGGGCTAGTACACTAATTTTACTCTATATATGAATTTACCGTGTGAATCAAACTATTTATAACCACTTCCCTTATTTTAAGAGTGATGAAATGTGGTCGAGGTAACCTTCGTGTGGGCAAAGGGCACGTTCCTTGATATATTGATTGCTTGATCTCAGACCCATTCATTTTGATATTTATTTCAGATCACTGATCCAGCCAAACCTTTGTTTAAAGATAAATAAAACCCTGGTAATGGAACCAGGACTATTCAAATCATTGACTGAACTTGTGTTGTGCCAAGTTAACAATACTTGCATTATCCATGAATCCAGACAAATTCAACAATTCTGCCGATATCCTGAACCTGGTTAAAAATGATCCTCACTATACAGAAAAATAAGCTTAATTTCAACATTTTTTGGTCTGGTTAGGTAAAGTGATATTGCAGATCACTTGCCAATATCTTAGAATTTCGAGTGATCCCAAGACCTGAGATAAGACTTACTGATCTGTAACTTAGGTTAGGTGAAAGAGAACGGAGTCA
>JAZDKD010000197.1:0-3390 GCA_043803345.1 Pseudomonadota bacterium | reverse complement strand
GGAATCGACGCAGGACAGTCCTCAACGCATTTGGACGTCCCAGAGTGATCCTCGACATATCGCGGCATGATCTTAATAGTGGCGGTGTATGCGCCAGGAGCGCCTGAAATATTTTCAACACTGGCAAGCGTGTATACTGTGATGTCGGTGTTTTTACGGATACGCTTGAAGTTAATTTCAAGGCCACAGGTGGGAGGGCAAAGCTTCGGGAAATACTTGTTCATCCGGGCCACTCGACCCCCGAGATAAGGGGCCTTTTCGACCAGAATTACCTTACATCCTGCCTCCGCGGCTTCCACCGCAGCCGTGATTCCACTTATACCTCCCCCTACGACCAATACGGTCTTTTCTCCAGCCATGCTTCCTCCCAAAAAGATTCTGAGGGGACATCACGCCCCCTCAGCAAGCTTCCTCTTTAGTTTTAGGGATTCCGGAAGCTAATGGAGCTTCCGGAACTTCCAAGGTAAGTTAAGAGGTTAGTTGACGATGGAGAGAACCGGCACCTTTTTCATTTCCCATACGCCATCTTTGTAAGTGGCGTTGACGAAGACTTTCCAGTTAGCTTCGTCAATGGCAGGGAAATCGTTCCTGAAGTAATATCCCGGCCAACGGGTTTCTTCACGGAAAAGGATGGTACGAACATGAACTTCCGCCTGATACATTCTCTGAATGTTCTCATGGCAGCGCATAAGTTCATGCAGGTCCTCAGCCGCGAGTTTCGCGGAGTCTTCCTTTAACCAGTTCAACAGTTCAAGGGCTCTTTCGAGTTTGGCTTTGTTGGTTTTGAAGCCTGAGGTAACGCCCGCGGCGTATTCATCCATGATTTTCTGAAGACGGAACATGAACATTTTCGGTTTCATGAACTCAGGGTTGATGTTGGGATCACTTGACTTGGCTCCGAATTCAACAAACAGATCCATTGGGTAGAGGATCTTTTTCTTCATGGCTTCAACCTTGGCAGCGTCTACATTCGGCTGAGTGTTGTTGTCAACCACGAAACGAACCATTGCCTTACCAGCCGCACGACCTTCCGCATGGGAACCAGAGGAGAATTTATGGCTGGAAGCGCCAGAGGCGTCACCCGCGCAGAATAGACCCTTTACTGTTGACATATACTCATAGCCCCAGAAGTATTCTTTTGGAGCAAGGTCTTTGGGGCCGCTAACCCATGCGCCGGAAGCGCCGGAATGCGAACCGATGAAATACGGCTCAGAAGCTGCGATCTCGGAGGATTTTTCTTCAGGCTGAACATTGGTCCCTGCCCACAGAATGGCCTGTGAGATTGTCATATCAAGGAAGTCTTCCCAAGCTTCCGCTTCAAGTTCTTTCATTTTTTTCTTGTAGGCTTTGGGATCGTCCTTAAGGGCGTTAGCTATGTTTTGGATAGCCTCTTCCGTCCTCATGTATATCGGACCCTTGCCTTCAAATTCATCGAGCATACCCAGGTAGTTACGGAGGTTAGCAGGGATAGGCTTAACTTTTCCGTATTCGCCCCATTTTGCAAGTTCGTCCTTACGCTCAACCATGTACTCACCGCCAAACGCGTTGGTGGCTCTGGATTTGAACAGAAGGAACCACGCGCCAACCGGGCCGTAACCATCTTTAAAACGAACAGGGATGAAACGGACTTCCTGGCAGGTCTGTTCGGCGCCAGCGATCAACGTAAAATACAGGCTCGAACCAGAGTTCCAAGGTGGATACCAGGCTCGACCTAGACCTTCACCGGTGCTTCTCGGTTTGAAAACGTGAACAGCGCCACCCATTGCGGCCATGACTGCTTTAGCCTTAAAAACATAGAATTTATCTTCACGAGTGCTGAATCCAACTGCGCCAGCGATTCTGTCGCCATCCATCAACGGATCGGTGATGAAAACGCGTTCAAAATATTCATGGCCATACTTGGTCAGAGCGTTCTTCGCTGCTTCGGCCACGATAACTTTGTAGGATTCTCCGTTGATCATGAGCTGCCAACGGCCTTCATGAACATACTTACCGTCTGCGTCCAGCCAGATCGGGAGTCCCCATTTTTCAAAAAGATGCACGGAAGAATCCACGTGACGGGCGATATCATAAACGATGTCTTCACGGGTAATACCCATCAGGTCGTTACGAACGTAACGGACATAGTCTTCAACCGTGTTATTGCCACTGTTGATATCAACGTACTGGTTGATAGCCGACAGACCCATGGCGACTGCGCCGGATCGGTCCATAGCCGCTTTGTCAACCAAAGTGACTTTCAAACCATTTTTCGCCGCCCAATAAGCGGCTTCAACTGCGGCTCCGCAGGCCGCCATACCACCACCACAAAGGAGAATGTCCGTGGTTACTTCTACATTTTCAAAATTGGCCATTATTAGCTTCCTCCTAAGGAATTACTTCTTGACTGTGGGCAGCGCATCTAGTTTCAAGGCTGCTGGTTCATTGTACAAGCACTGGCTGGCTAGGTCCGTGGTAACTTCACCGTAACCGCCATCAGGAACAGCTGTTCCTTCCTGAGTCTTACGGATCGGGAATTTAAACCTTTTGAGCATGCCATTACGGAACTTAACAGTCCACATAATGTCTTCCGAACCTCTTAGAGGAACACAAGAAGCTCCCATGGGCACGAAGTCAGCGTATCCACGCACATCTATCGCCTGCTGGGGGCAGATCTTAACGCAGTTGTAACATTCCCAGCACATTTCAGGCGCGCGATTCCACGCTTTCATTTTCTCTTTGTCAAGAACCATTAAATCATTCGGGCAGATGTACATACAAGCGGTCTTATCCTGACCCTTGCACCCATCACATTTTTCCAAAATCACGAAACTTGGCATGAATTATCCTCCTGGTGTGATAAATCTTTTTGAAATCTTAGCAACTTGAATTTAGCGTCTCTAGTTTGAACTCAAACGAATAGACGTGCTCCTCCTTTCTCAAGGTAGTCATCCATTTTTGGAAGATTCCTTCCTGATGTCAAAATCTTGTTGTCCCCAAGACCCCGTTACCACCAATCACGATAGGACCGTTTTCCGAGCGTAGGTTTCGGAGCAAACGGCCATCGCATTTTGTTTAGTCTCTGAGGAAAATCTGAACTGTGAAAACCTTCCGAGAAAAAGTAATACCATTTCAACTCGTCGTGGATCTTATTAGCGCTGAAAATAAAAATCGGATTCAGTTTAGGCATTGGATAGCCTAAACAATATTGAATACCGGATTGAATCAACTCCAATGTAGTTTGTCAAGAGAATTTTTGGAACAAGTTTTCCAAAAGTCCGCAAAAAACAATTGCTTATTTTTCTTGAGAGCTCAAGCGTTATATATTATTATTGTCAATTTGCGATTGGTAACCATGAAAGGAGAATCTCATATGGGATCTATCCTGAGAAATTCTCCCTGCCCTTGCGG
>JAZDKD010000196.1:0-3802 GCA_043803345.1 Pseudomonadota bacterium | reverse complement strand
CACTTAAGCAAAATCGGTATCTGTACTCCTCCGCGGGATATGTCTATTCTACTACGTCAAGAGTGCTTCCCGGTCTGAACTGGGAATTTTCACGTACATTGCCCGACCTTACTATCAGCTAGACGTTACAATCAAATAGGTCTCAGGCTGATGCTTATTTCAAAGAGAACTTTTTTGAAAATATATAAGGCGAGAAATGCTGATCAAATCAAAAAAGCACATATCAGAATTGGTGCACACTTTAGTGCTGCGTCCTCTCTGGGCAAGGACGCGATCATTCAACCTCATCACACGCCCTCGATGAAATGGAGGCGCACCATCAAGTTGCGTCAGAAAGGCATACACCATGAACTCGAACCAAGATGTGCTTCCAGCTGGGACGTTCAAGGGCGCGGATGAAATTCCGCCAGGAACATTCCATGCCTAAGAGCCGTAAGTCGGCGTACTGTAATACGGGCGGAGGCAATTAAATTCTTCCGCCCGAATTGTTTATGGCTCAAAAGGAAAAATCAGATGGACTTTATACTCATACTACTCATCATAATGATTGTAATCTTCTTCATCAGAAGGCCTGTTAATTCATTCACCTACAAGAAAACAAACGGTTCGTGGCGCGCATACTTTCGCGGAAGGCCATCATCGCAAAGCCATGTGTTGTGCGATAACGAAGGCTACTACGTTTGTTGGGATAGGCCATTGAGGAGCCTAGATGAAGCACGCCAGGTAGCTCGTCGTTGGATGAAGATTTACGGTTAGCTGAAAAAGGAACGAACGTGCAAAAACATAGATGTTATTATCGGACAAAAGACGGGCAGGCTGATTACTTCTTTTCATTCGAAGAGCAGGCGGATACCACGTGGAGAGTTTATATTGGGATACAGCCTTCTTATGGCAGTCGAGCCACTAACATGCATTCAACCCATCGACTTCCTGATGGAAATCGAAAATATGTATGCTGGACCAATCCCTTACGCTCATTGATAGAAGCAAAGAAAGTCGCAGGACTCTGGGCAGATGCAACGCAAAAATATATCAAAACTGGAATCGCATTTTAGAAAGGAGATTTGATATGCGGAAACATCATAAGACAACTGAGAAAGTAAAAACTAGAAAACCAGTGCTTATCCTCCACATGGAGGTTCTTCAACAAATATTGAATACCGTTGGAAATTTTCCCGCCGAAACAGGTGGCGCGATGGGAGGAACTGACGAGGGGAGGGAAATTACACATTTCTATTTTGATAAAAAAAGCAATAATTCCGATGTCACATATTCCCCAGATTATAAGACATTAAACAGCCTATTTCAAGAGCAATGGAATCCCGTAGGGATTCGCTTATACGGATTTATCCATAGCCACCCCGGTTTGATGAATCGCCCATCCCTAGGCGATGAGATCTACGCTGAAAAGATTTTGAAAGCGATTAAGGACCTCGATCGTCTTTGGCTTCCCATCATAAATACTGTTCCCAGTAAAGGGCTTTTCAAGATGACACCTTGGACTGTGACACTCACAGATAAAGGAGTACGTGTCGTCAGGGGAAAAATTAAGGTAATTCAGCCCCCTGTTCAATCATCCCTAACTCCCGTTATTGAGTCGCTCATCGAAGGTGTCGAATACGATACGCTTCTCGATGAAATTGTCATAAGGCGAAAGTCTCATACTGATCAAGTCGGTCATGTCCCTATTGATTCGATTATAGAGGTTAATCTCGGTGCGACCTTTAATCGTGTACAGGATGCATACGACTTGAACTTAATGCGCAACAGCCGGATAATTGCTATCGGCGCTGGTGGCGCAGCCTCGTGGCTTGAAGACTTAGCTCGAACAGGACTTGGTCAGTTTGTACTCATTGATCCAGATGTTGTTTCCGAAACCAACCTGGCCACGCAGCAAACCTACCGCCGCGATATCGGACTACCAAAAGTTGATTGCATCGCCGAGCGAATTCACGACATAAATCCGAATGCAAAAATAATCGCGATACAAAAGAGCCTCAATGATCTCCAAGACAAAGAAATTCATCAACTCGCTCTAGATGTTATACATGGTGCTGAGACCAAGAGAACACTTATTTGCGGTCTGACAGATTCATTTTTCGCTCAGGCTCGCGTAAATCGCTTAGGGTTACAACTCGAATTGCCGACCCTTTGCGCCCAAGTCTACAAAGAGGGTCGGGGAGCAGAAATTACGTTTACATATCCGGGAGTAACACCTGCATGTCATCGGTGTATTCTAAGTAGCCGTTATCGGCATTTCTTGGAAAAGGGACTAAGTAATGATGTTACTTCGCACGGAACACCGATCTTTTCCACAACTCGACTTAATGCTCTCAAAGGATTCATCGCATTGGCTATCTTTCATCATGGATCGCAACATCCTCGTTGGGGAACGATGCTCTCCCGCATTGGTAAAAGAAATTTGATCCAGATCCGTTTGGACCCAGATTTCTCGGCAACAGTGGGAATTGGAATATTCGACAAGGTATTCAAAAAAGCGGATCAAAGACGAATTTTTTTTGATGAAGTTATTTGGCTTCCCCAGGATCAAGAGGGTCCGGAAACTGGCTATGCCGCGTGTCCAGATTGCGGCGGGACAGGTGACTTGCGTGACGCTCTTGGAAAATTTGAAGACACAAAGATTTTGGTCAAAGCTTTCAATAATCCACCTGAGGAAAATGTTGAAATAAACATCGAATCAGATAAACATTCACACCTAAAGAAAGTCAGAGGTCAATAATGCGACAACTTATCATGATAGATGACGTAGCCTTTCGGGATCTCGAAAAGCGGGCTAAATCAGCTTGCATCTGTTTTCGGAACCGAGAAATGCCACCAAAGTACAACCCTAATCGCGCTGACGTGGGATTTGAAATTGATATTAACTCTGGGCTGGTATCACTCTACGTGACGAGAGGAATAACTTACGGTGGGAATGACCCCGCAGTACGCACATGGCTTCGTGATGGGGTAAAGATTTTCAATTCATTTGCCGATCTAAAGGCTTGGCTTCAAGGTTCCTTTAGGGAGTCATTTAATATAGAGTCAGGGACAAGTGTCGTTCTGCCAGATGCCTCCCAACTTACGGATTTGATCGCAGTACAAGAGGCTCTCAGAAACACTGATCATTCTTTGTATCTTGACGAAACAACTTTGTTCGATCGGCTTCGGGAGAAGGTGCTCGGTCAAGACTCCGCCCTCAGGGCTCTAACTTCGGTTATCGTTCGGCATTGTGCGCGACGGCTGCCAGCACGACCCGCTGTGGTGTTTGCTGTTGGTCCTTCCGGTGTAGGAAAAACACGTAGTATCGAAGTTTTAGCCGAGGTACTTCGCGACATTAACCAGGAAAACCAAGGGTATCAATTTCTACGATTGGACATGAGTGAATATCAGGAAGCTCACAGAGTGAGTCAGTTACTTGGCGCTCCCCCGGGGTATATCGGTCACGGACACGGCAGCCAATTAATCGACGCCCTCCGCGCTAACCCTGAGACGATTGTGCTTTTCGACGAGATTGAAAAAGCGCACCCCGCGATACTTCGCACGCTAATGAATGCAATGGATGCTGGTCGATTATCCTCTGCATCACGTGCAGAGGGAGAGCACGAGGTTAACTGCAAACGTTCTGTCTTTACGTTCACGAGTAACGTTGATGCAAATTCTATCATCGACGAGTTAGAAACCCGTAATGCTTTCGGAAACAGCATGGTGGAGGATGATGTCTGTCGCAGGAGGCTACACGCATCTGGAATTCCAGCGGAGATTGTCGGTAGGATTGGGCGGTTTTTGGTTTACAGGCCTC